>CADDZN010000128.1 GCA_902812375.1 bacterium
GGCGTTAGAGACCAGATCGCCATTGGGATCGATCCGCTAAATCCGATCAATCCGCTTCATCCGGAAGAAACTTCCGTCTCGGTGGCTAGTCGAAGCGGGGCCGTCTCGGTGGCTTCTAACCTTTGGTGTTAGTGGCCAGACCTCTTTGGTGTTAGTAGCTAAAGAGAGCTAGAGCGACTTGTTCCCGCCCTCGATCTCGGCTGCGGCAAGTATTCCACGCTCCATATAGATCGGACGCACGTGCGCTCGCAGTACGGGCAGTCGCACTCCGAAAATCCCCGCGGCAATCATGCACGCCACGCCGCCTATCGCGATCGTGTTCATTGGGCCGATCCGATCCGCCACGAAACCGGCCATGAGACTCCCAAGCGGAGCCGTTCCGAGAAAAGCCATAGCGTAGAACGACATCAGACGCCCGCGCATCTCGTCGCCCACGATCGTCTGCAGGATCGTATTGGTGGAAGCCATCTCGACCATCATCCCTCCGCCGACTACAGGTAGCACCAATAACGAGAGCCACAACACGCGCGAAAGCGAGAAGGCCACGAGTCCCGCGCCGAACGCCGCTGTCGCCATGACCATGACTCGGCCCAGCCCAAGTACGGTGCGCCGCGACGCGAGGTAAAAAGCGCCAGCAAGCGCTCCGCACCCCGAAGCAGTCATGAGATAACCGAGCGTGTGTGGACCGCCATGGAGCACATTTGCGGCGATCGCGGGCATGAGTACGGTGTACGGCATTCCCATCGTCGCGACTAGCGCGATCAGAAGTAATGCGTCGCGAGCGGGAGGAAAGCGCCCGGCGTAGCGGAAGCCGCTCCGAAGCTCCTCCAGCATTTTCGTGCTGCGGCCCTTCACCGGGGTCCAATCAAGGTGCATGGCCAGCAGTGAAGCGAGAACCGCCACGTACGAGATCGCGTCAATCGTGAAACACCATGCCTCTCCGAACGCGGCGATTACCGCGCCCCCAATCGAAGGGCCGATGATGCGGCTCGCGTTCACCATCGACGAGTTGAGAGCTATCGCGTTGGGTAAATCGGCGCGATCCGAGACCATCTCGACGACGAACGCCTGGCGTGCAGGAGTATCGAACGCATTGATAATCCCCTGCACCATCTGAAGCAGTAGAATGTCGACCACGGTGATTATGCCAGCGAACGTCAGCACCGCCAGCGCCACCGACTGCAGCATCGATAACACCTGGGTCATCACGAGAATTCGGTGCCGGTTCCAACGATCCACCAACACGCCGGCGAATGGTGCCAGCAACAACGTTGGAATCTGTCCGAAGAATCCCACGATCCCGAGCAGAAATACCGAGTGGGTCAGACGATAGACGAGCCAGCTTGTCGCTATTCGGGTGATCCAGGTCCCGACCAGCGAGACCGTCTGCCCGCTGAAGAAGAGTCTGTAGTTACGGTGCCTGAGCGCTCGGGTGAGATGAGCCGCCACTCATTCAGTCCCTTCTTCAGCCTCGTCGCCGTGTCCGACGATATCGCCCGGCTGAAAGAGGATGCCCTGCAAGAGCTCACGCCACTTCTTGTTCCGTCGGAGCAGGAACTCGAGATCCATCCCGAAGTGCTTGAACTCCTCGTGCTGCGCGTTCCGCATGATCGCTCGCGCCTCGCGGTCCTTTTCCAGTGAGAGGCGCTGCTCGTACCATCCGATCGCCTCCGCTTCTTCGATGAGCGACGTAATCATGCGCGCGAAGGTGCGCGTCTTCTCGGTGAGCTCGTCGGGTGGCTCGTGGTATTGCTCGAATCCCATTATATAGCCGGTGATTGAGTGAAGGTCACGGCCGCAGGCGGTTCATCGTTCTCGGAAACGCGATCGCTTCGCGGATGTGATGGATTCCGCAAATCCATCCCACGGTTCGCTCGAGGCCGAGCCCAAAGCCGGAGTGCACGAAGGTTCCGTACTTTCTCAAGTCGAGGTACCAGTTGTACGCTTCGACCGGAAGGTTCTCTTCCTTGATCCGCGCGAGCAGCTTGTCGTGGTTGTCCTCGCGCTGCGAACCGCCGATGATCTCCCCGTAGCCTTCGGGCGCAAGCAAATCGTCGCACAGAACAGTGCGTGGGTCCTCAGGGTTTTCCTTCATATAGAAAGCTTTTGCTTCTTTCGGATAATTGTAGATGAACACGGGTCGATCGTGACCCTCGACGAGCAGCGCTTCGTCCTCCGCACCCAGGTCGTCGCCCCACGTGACGGCGCTGCCCTTCGATTGCAGGATTCTTACCGCGTCGCTGTAATTGATGCGCGGAAAGGGTGGCTTGATACTCTCCAGCTTGCTGACATCGCGCTCAAGCTCTTTTAGCTCCGCCTGTCGCCGCTCGAGCACGCGGCCAACGATGTAGGAGACGAATTCTTCCTGCAGGCGCATGTTGTCATCGGAGTCGTTGAAGGCAACCTCCGGTTCAACCATCCAGAATTCGGTCAAGTGACGGCGCGTCTTTGACTTCTCGGCGCGAAACGTCGGGCCAAAGCAGTAGATCTTGCCGAGTGCGGCAGCGGCTGCTTCTCCATAGAGCTGGCCGGTCTGCGCGAGATACGCGGTTCCCTCGTCGAAGTACTCGGTCGCGAACAGTCCACTCCGCTCGCCAATCGCCGCGGTGAGAATAGGCGTGTCGACGAGAGTAAAATCCCGATCGTAAAAGAAATCCCGGATCGCCTGCTCCGTCTCGTGACGAATCCTTGCGATCGCGCGCTGCCTCGGCGTCCGGAGCCAGAAGTGGCGGTTGTCGAGCAGAAAGTCGATCCCGTGTTCCTTCGGTTGAATCGGATAATCGATGGGACTCTCGCCATAGATCGAGAGCTCTTTGACGGCGAGCTCGAACCCTCCGGGCGCGCGGGCGTCGGCACGGACTTCGCCCTCGACTTCGATGGAGGTCTCCTGGGTGAGCCTTCCGAAGTTTGTCCACGCTTCCGGGGAGACTGCGTTTTTTACGAGCACAGTCTGCAGGATGCCGGTACCGTCACGCATCACGATGAATGCGACTTTGCCAGAGGAGCGAACGTGAGATGTCCAGCCGCGCACGCGCACATTCTCGCCGGTGTGCCGCGGCAGCTCTGAGATTCGGGAATATGGGGCAGTCATGTGTGGATCGGGGTGCGCGGCAAGGTAGACCGCGCTCGTGTGGAGTGTCAACCACTCTTGGGCGGGCCGGCTTTACGCCGCCAATACAAAACGGAAACTTGACATTAACGGAACGCGCGCAACATTGTAACGCGCTTCATGAAACCTGAATTCACCCGTCACCTCCCTCAGGCGAAGAAGTAAATCCTGCGATGCTATGCGGGTACCGCCAGGCCGTTGGATCAGCACGGCTTGGACCTTTTAATAGCCGGCCCCTCGAGAATTTCACCAGCCCTCTTCCTCCGAGACTGATGAAGACGTTGTGCATTTCACAGGCGTTGATCCTAATCGGCCTCATGGGTTGCGCCACGAGCCCGCAGTTCAGCAGCGGGCAATCGCACTCCGCGCCGGACGCGGTACGAGGAACGCTCTTCATCGTGGGCGGCGGCTCGCAGTCTCTCGACCTTGTAAAGCAGTTCGTCGACCTGGCGGGCGGCGCCGGAAAAGCGCGAATAGCGATTCTACCCATGGCGACCTCTGATGCCGTCGCTACCGGTGCTGAGAAGAAGGCGCAACTCGATAGCCTCGGCGCCGAGGCGTTCGTGGTCAACATCACGCGAGCGCAAGCGGATGACGACTCGGTAGCGCGAGCACTTGCTGGCGCGACAGGAATCTGGTTTCCAGGTGGAGATCAATCGCCGCTTGCCGCCGCGCTTCGTGGGTCCGCCGCTCTCAGAACGATTCATGACCGTTACCGCGCCGGGGCGGTCGTTGGCGGGACATCTGCTGGCGCTGCCGTCATGAGCGACTCGATGATTACCGGCAATCAGTTCTGGCCAGGACTGACCGCCGCGGTTGATTCACCTTCGTTCTCGAGAATCGCCCGACGCGCGATCGAGATCGTGCCCGGTCTCGGCTTTCTGCACAATGCAATCGTCGATCAGCATTTCATTCGACGTCAACGTGAGAATCGTTTGATCAGCGTCGTGCTCGAGCGCCCGCGCTTGCTCGGCGTCGGGATCGACGAGGGCACGGCTTTGAAGGTGTCGCCCAACGGGCGCTGGACAGTGCTTGGGCGGAGCTCCGTGATCGTTATCGACGCTCGCGCGGCCAGGATCACTGCGCCGAGTCGCGCATTGCTTGGTGGAACGAACCTTCGGGTTTCTGTTCTGCCAGCAGGCAGTACCTACGATCCTGTAAGTGGCGAAGCATCCATCCCGGCACAATGACGCTCTTGGAGAGCAAGGAGATGAAAGCGGAGTTTGGTAAGTGAGTATGGTGGTTGGCGGGAAGAACACGAAGCACCGGCGAAAGTCGCCAGAGCAGCGAAACACTCCATTGGAGGAGAAATGAAAAACTTGGGTTTGAGCTTCAAATTGCTGGTGATGGCCGCGGTGCTCGCGGTCGTTCCGGCGTCAATGGCAGGAGCGCAGGGTCTAGGCGTTGTGCGCGGAGTCGTGATGGATTCGGTCTCGCAACAGCCCGTTCCCGGCGCGCAGGTTCAAGTAGCAGGAAGTAACCGTACAGTTCAGACTGACGCGTCGGGAGTGTTCACGATCGCGGGCGTGCCAGCGGGGCCGGCGACCGTTCGCGTTCAGAAGATCGGATTCGCTCAGGGCTCCAGGGTCGTCAACGTGGCAGCCGGTACTACGGTGGCCGCTGATATCTCGCTTCGTCCGGTGATCGCGACGCTATCGCAAGTAGTTGTCGTAGGATATGGGTCCAGCAATCGCGCCGATGTGAGCAGCGCGATATCCACGATTTCAGCAAACGAGATCAGGAACGTGCCGACTGCTGGCGTGGACGCAATGCTTCAGGGTAAGGCGGCTGGCGTGCAAGTCACCCAAAATGCCGGCAACCCGGGCAACGGCATTTCGGTCCGCGTTCGCGGCTCTGCGTCTCTCACAGCAGGCAATCAACCGTTATACGTCGTCGATGGCGCGCCGATCCAGACCGATGACTTTTCTCAGACCGGGTTTGGTGGTCAGGACTTGACGGCAGTCACTTCGCTCAACCCCGACGAAATCGAATCGATCACGGTTCTGAAGGACGCTGCATCAGCGGGTATTTACGGCTCACGCGCCTCGAACGGCGTCGTGCTGATCACGACGAAGCGTGGCATCTCGGGCACCAACAAGATCACCTTCAACGGCTACACCGGCTGGCAGAACGTCGATCGAAAGCTGAAGATGCTCAACTCGCAGCAATACGTCGAGTTTATGGCCGAAGGCGCCGCTAATGACGGTGAGCCGCTCGTGGGCAACAGCTATTCGTTCATTGCAGGCACCGACGATCAGGTTCAGACAGACTGGCAAAGCGCGGTATTCCGGACCGCACCGGTGCGAGATGTGAACCTTGGTCTCACCGGAGGAACTGCTCGAGTGAAGTACTTCCTCACCGGATCGTATTTCGGCCAGGAAGGTATCGCTATCGGCTCCGCCTATAATCGCGCCGCCGGCCGCGCCAATATGGATATCGATGCAACGGACCGCCTGAAATTCAGCACATCACTCGCATTGTCGCGCGAGACGAACTATCGCATTGTTGGCGACAACACTATCAGCGGCATCGTGACGAACGCGATCGCTGAACAGCCGAACATGCCCATCCGCAATGCCAGTGGAGATTTCAGCACATCAGCGGATGGTCTTGCTTACACCAATCCAGTCGCAATTGCCACCTACGACTACAACCCCACCACGACCAATCGCGTACTGGCGAATGTCGAGGGGCGATACAGGCTCGCGAACTGGGCTGAATTCACGGGACGTGTCGCTGGTGACCAGCTCATGCTTCATGAGAGACTGTGGGGGTCGCCGCTCGTCGTCGACGAGAACGGCGGTAGTGGCGGTGACGCAACGTCGTCGTACAATACCGGCAACCGCTTCCTGGGCGAAGGTTTCTTCACTCTGACTCCGTGGTCTGGAAGTAGTAGAGGCACGCTGACCGCCACGGTTGGGGCCAGCACCGAACGGAACCACACCGAAGCGAACTTCCTCGAAGGACAAGGCTTCAGCAGTCCTGACCTTCACGATGTTGGTAACGCTACGACCGTCACGACCTACTCCGGCGGGAGAAGCGCAAACAACCTGCTCTCCTATTTCGCGAGAGCTAACTTGAACCTCGCTGACCGATACCTCGCCTCGGCTAGTATTCGCGCAGATGGCTCGTCGAAATTCGGTCCGAATAACCGATATGGCGTGTTCCCGGCAGTGTCACTGGGCTGGGTGATCACGCAGGAGCCGATGCTGAGTCCGCTCGCCAGACTGGGCTCGATCAAACTGCGCGGGAGCTACGGAGTCACCGGAAATCAGGGAATCAGCAACAACGCCTATAGAGCGACTTACGGCTCCGCGAATTATGGCAAGGTGGGAGGGACGGCACCATCCAACTTTGGCAATCCCGATCTCAAGTGGGAGCAGACCAAGGAGAAGGACTTCGGATTCGATTGGAATGTTCTCGAAGGTCGAATTGGATTCGTGGGGGATTATTACTCCAAGCATACATCGAATCTGCTCGTGTCGCGTCCGATCACGGCGACGAGCGGCTTCACGACTTTTACTGACAACGTTGGCAATATCGAGAATCACGGCGTCGAGTTCGAGGCGACCGCCGACGTCATCCCGGGGAACGGTGCTGGTGGGTTCTCGTGGCAGACGATCTTCAACTACTCGACCAATCACAACAAGATCACGGCGCTCTACAAGGATCAGCCCTTCACGAGCGGCATCGACGGCATCAACTCGGTGCGTGTTGGCGAGCCTCTCGGCGCTTTCTACACGCTGCACTTTACAGGTGTCGATCCAGCGACGGGCGACGCGATCTACGAGGACGTCAATAAGGACGGCGTAACGGACGCCAACGACCGCATCGTGGTCGGCAATCCGCAGCCAACACATTGGGGCGGTTTCACCAACACCTTCGCTTTCCGGAACTTCGATCTTCGCGCAGCCCTGCAGTTCAGCGGGGGCAACCAAATCTACAACGGAATCCGCGCCTTTGCGGATGACGGCGGCTACAACTACGACAATAAGTTCGTCGACGTGCTGCGTCGGTGGCAAAAGCCCGGCGACATCACCGACGAACCGCGTGCAAGCTTCGATGGAACTTCGGGAGCAACAATAACCTCGAGCCGCTTCCTCGAGCCGGGGGCGTACACCCGCCTGCAGGAAGTTACGCTCGGCATGAAGGTTCCGAGCGCGCTGTCACGCGTAGCGGGAATGCAGAATTCGCGCTTTTATGTGTCCGGTCGGAACCTGCACACCTGGACCAAGTTCAAGGGCTACAACCCGGACGTTAACAGCAACGGCTCGGGATCCAATATTTCGCTCGGTACGGAGTTCTACGCTTATCCCCTTGCGCGCACCTGGATGGTGGGCGTGACGGGCGAATGGTAGGCCGATCCCATGCGAAAACTCAAACTTCGGACATCTCCATCAATGAGAAATAAATCACTGCTAGTCCTGCTTGGCGCCGCTCTAACGGCGTGCAGTTCGGTGCTCGATTTGCCGCCGACCAGCTCGATCCCAGCGGAGCTCGCGATCCGTGACGCGATCGGAGCGAAAGCCGCTTTGGCTGGATCATATGCCGGCCTCCAGCAGGGAGGGCTGTACGGTCAACGCGTGCTGGTGTGGACCGAGCTTCTTTCCGACAACACTCGGCATACAGGAACGTTCGATGATTACGCCGACGCGGACGCGAATAGACTGCGCGCCGACAACAATGCCGTCGGGCGCATCTGGGACGATGCGTACAACGAAATCAATCGCGCGAATAACATTTTGAAACAGGTTCCAACCCTCACGGACCTTTCCGACGCCGAGAAGAACGAGATGCTTGGAGAGGCTTACTTCCTGCGGGCGCTCGTATATCACGACCTGGTTCGTCTATGGGGCGATGTTCCGCTTCGCCTCGAGCCAGTCACCAGCGCTACTGAGGCAAATACCATCACTCGCGCACCAGTCGCGCAGGTGTACACCCAGATACTTGCCGATCTCGGGCAGGCCGAGCAGTTGATTACGGCCGGGAAGTCGCAGACCCGTCAGGCGTCACTCGGTGCGGCGTACGCCCTCGAGTCGCGCGTGAAGCTGTACCAACAGGATTGGGCGGGGGCGGAGGCCGCGGCGGCGAAAGTGGAAGGAATGGGCTATTCCCTGGCACCCAACTTCGCCGATTTGTTCGATGCAACCGGGAACAACACTCCCGAGGACATCTTCAGAATCACCTTCACCGCGACCCAGTCGAACGCGGTTGGCTTCTATTATCTGCCTAAGCCTCTTGGTGGTCGCTACGAGGTCGCTCCAACAACGGGCACGGCCGGAATAATTGCGGCTTTCGACCCCGCTTCTGCGGGCAGCATCTCCAACTATCACCCGACCGACGCTCGTGGGGTTTACTCGATTACGCGCACGGGAACTCGAACTTGGGGTTCCAAGTTGCGAAATCCTGCGGGTGATGAAGACATTCATGTCA
>CADDZN010000129.1 GCA_902812375.1 bacterium
CCTTCGGCACATGACTGGAAAGCCGGCTTCGGCAGGGTGGACGACCTCCTGACCGCCTACAGCGAGGCGATCGACAAGCTTTTCGCCCGCACGACGAGCGGCACCAAATTTGGCCTCGAGCGCACCCAGGAAATTCTTGCTCGCCTCGGCTCTCCTGAGCGGCGCTTCCCGGCAGTGCATGTCGCGGGCACCAATGGAAAAGGCAGCGTCGTCGCAACGACGGAAGCGCTCTTGCGCGAGAAGGGACTGAAAGTCGGACGCTACACATCGCCACATCTCATCGATTTTCGAGAGCGCGTTACAGTTAACGGTGTTCCGATATCCGAAGTCGCTGTGCTCGATTTCCTCGAGAGATGGACTCCCGTCAGCGAGGAAATCGGCGCGACCTTTTTCGAGCTGACTACGGCGCTCGCTTTCGAGTGGTTTGCGCGCGAGCACGTCGACATCGCCGTCGTCGAGACCGGGCTCGGCGGAAGACTGGATTCGACCAACGTTCTGACTCCACGCGTCGCAACCGTTACGTCGATCGGGCTCGATCATACCGAGCTGCTTGGATCGACTCTCGACGCGATCGCGCGAGAAAAGGCAGGGATCTTCAAGGCGGGCGCCGCTGCCGTCATCGGCGAGCAAAGCCCAACGATAAGCAGTGTTCTGGAGCAATGCGCGAGGGATGTGGGGGCCCAGCCAATAATCGTTCTGGATCGCAAGTACGCTATCTCGGATATCAGCGTCGGCATGGAGGGCACATCATTCACACTTGCGCGCAAATCGGAAAAACAGCGCCTGACGACGCCCTTGCTTGGCTCACATCAGGCGCGGAACAGCGCAATCGCAATCGCCACCGTCGAGGCTCTTGGCGACGCGTACCTTCCGTCTGCTGAAAGCATTTCGAGAGCGCTATCGAAGGTTTTTCTGCCGGGCCGCTTTCAGCGGTTCGGAAAATTCATCTTCGACGTTGCGCACAATCCCGATGGCGCGCGTACCGTGGCGGAGTCGATTGACGCCCTCGATCCAGCGCGGCCGAGGATCGCGCTCCTCGCGGTACTCGCTGACAAGGATTGGAAGGGAATTATTCGCGCGCTGGCACCAGCGGTGGATGGATTCGTTCTAACAATTGCGCCCTCCGCGCCGCGGGAGCGGCGGTGGAATCCCGGTGAAGCGCTCGCATTTGCCAGTGCGGAAAACATCGAGGCCACTCTCGAGCCGGATCTCGACCGCGGTCTTGCAATCGCGAAGAAGAATGCCGAAACCGTGCTCGTCACCGGCTCATTTCACACCGTCGGTGACGTGATGTCGCGCTTGCAGGTGTCTCCATTCGCCGCGTAGCTTTCCTGAATGTCACAAGGAGCGTTACCAGGATTTCGCGACTTTTATCCCGATCAGCTCGCCACCCGGAATTACCTCATGTTGGTGTGGCGCGACATCGCTCGAAGATACGGCTTTGTCGAGTACGATGGTCCACCTCTGGAGCCGCTCGAGCTGTATACGAAAAAGAGTGGAGAGGAAATCGTCGGCCAGCTTTACACCTTCACCGACAAGGGTGGCCGCCAGGTCGCGCTGCGTCCCGAGATGACACCTACGCTTGCCCGCATGGTCGCGGCGAAAGCAAATGCGATGCGTAAGCCGATTCGCTGGTTCTCCATCCCCCAACTCTTTCGTTACGAGCGTCAGCAGAAGGGTCGTCTCCGCGAGCATTTTCAGCTCAACGTCGACATCATTGGTGAGTCATCGGTCGCGGCGGACGCGGAATTGCTCGCCGTTGCAATCGACATTATGCGCGCCGTCGGCCTTACATCGAAGCACGTTCGCGCCCGAGTGTCCGATCGGCGTCTTCTGACATCGTTGTTAGTGAGCGCCGGCGTCGAAGAGAACGAGCTCGCGCGAGTATTTGCGGCAATCGACAAGACGGGACGTGAGCCTCGCGAGGTTACACGCGACAAGATCACGGCTGCGGTCGCGAGCGAGGATGCACGAAAGAGCATCGAGCGTTTGCTCGCGAACGCGAAAGACCTGGACGCACTCGCGAAAGAGTTTGCGAGCTCGCCGCAAGTACTGGAAGAGATCGCCCGAATGCGCGAGTACCTGGCGTTCCTGGCGGCGCTCGGAGTAGGAGATTGGATCGATTTCGACCTCTCTATCGTTCGTGGACTCGCTTACTATACGGGCAACGTGTTCGAGCTCTTCGATGCGACGGGGGAATTTCGCGCAATCTGCGGCGGTGGCCGCTACGACGATCTGCTTGCCACGATCGGTGGCGTCGATCTTCCAGCACTCGGCTTCGGGATGGGAGATGTCGTGCTCACGGAAATTCTTCGCGGTCGAAATCTTCTGCCAACGCCCGTACTCTCTGCCGAATACTGGGTGGCGGCGGAGGACGAGTCGATGCTTTCAGAGGTAATGAGAGTCGCTGGCCGGCTGCGCGCGAAATCTCGTAGTGTCGAGTACGCACTGAAGCCGCAGACGCTCTCGCGACAACTCAAGTCCGCCTCGTCGGCGGGAGTGACGAGTGTGGTGCTGTTGCGCAGGCCTGATTATCAGAACGGCAAGGTCACCGTCAAAACAATGGCCGATGGATCCGAGCAAAACGTTGGACTCGATGCCTTTCTCGACTCACTGTAATTACGCCAATGGCCGACGATAGAAAACTCACGACGCGCGCCGAGGATTTCAGCGCCTGGTACAATGAAGTCGTACTGCGCGCTGAGCTTGCGGACTACTCACCGGTGCGTGGGTGCATGGTCATTCGCCCCCGCGGATACGGGATTTGGGAGCGGATGCAGCAGCAGCTCGATACGATGTTCAAGGACACCGGTCACGAGAACGCCTACTTCCCACTTTTCATTCCGGAGAGTTTCCTGCACAAGGAGGCTCAGCACGTGGAAGGCTTCGCGCCCGAGACCGCGGTCGTTACCTATGGCGGCGGGAAAAAGCTCGAGGAGCCGCTCGTCGTGCGCCCAACGTCGGAGACCATCATCTACGCGATGTACGCGAAATGGGTGCAGAGCTACCGCGACCTTCCGGTGCTGATCAATCAGTGGGCGAACGTCGTCCGCTGGGAGATGCGGACGCGCCTGTTTCTGCGCACCCTTGAGTTTCTCTGGCAGGAGGGGCATACGGCGCACGCCACCCATGACGAAGCCGAGGAAGAGACGCGCAAGATGCTCAGCGTCTATCGCGACTTCATGGAAGGATGGATGGCGATGCCCGTCGTGACCGGCATGAAGACCGAGTCCGAGAAGTTCGCCGGCGCGCTCCGAACGTACTCCTGCGAGGGGATGATGCAGGACAACAAAGCGCTGCAGGCTGGAACGTCGCACAATCTCGGGCAGAACTTCTCAAAGGCGTTCGACCTGAAGTTCCAGACCGAGGACGGTGGAATCGAGTACGCCTGGAATACTAGCTGGGGAGTGTCGACTCGAATGGTCGGCGGATTGGTAATGACGCATGGCGACGACAAAGGTCTGCGCGTTCCTCCGCTGCTCGCTCCAATTGAAATTGTCGTCGTGCCCATCTGGCGTTCCGACGAAGACAAGGGTCGTGTTCGCGCCGCCGCGCATCTTATCAGGGAGAGCATGCTCGCGTGGGAGCGACGCTCGCCTGGCCGTCTTCGCGTGCACGTCGATGATCGTGAAGGAATGAAGCCTGGTGCCAAATACTACGAGTGGGAGCTGCGCGGCATTCCCCTGCGGATCGAGCTCGGGCCACGCGATCTCGACCAGAACCAGGCGATTCTCGTTCGCCGCGATACGGGCGAGAAGCGTCCGGTATCGCTTGCCTCGATCGCCGAGGATGCCGCGGATCTCCTGCACCTGATTCAGGAGTCAATGCTGATCGATGCGCGTGAGCGTCGCGAGCACAACAGCATCCGTGGCGGCATCACGTACGACAAGTTTCGCGAGGTGATGGACGGCCAAGGCGCGTTTGTGTACGCCGGTTGGTGCGGGAGCGAGAAATGCGAGGCCAGCATAAAAGAGGAAACAAAGGCAACGATCCGAGTTCTGCCCGACGAAGAGTTCCGTTCTGCGGATCCGCCCAAGACGTGCCTCAAGTGCGGAAAAGCCTCGGTGGCTGAAGCCCTGTGGGCAAAGGCGTATTGACCGCGCGCAACTTCGCTGCTGACGGAGGCGCCCGCACTAACGCAACGAGCGCGGAAGTCTTCACGCGCGACACCGAGGGACTCCGTTGCGAGGGCGTAGCGCTCTCCACGATCGCCGATGATGCGGGCACTCCGTGCTTCGTCTATAGCTCGGCCGCGATTCGCTCTCAGTACGAGCGGTTGTATAGCGCGGTAAAGCAGGTGGACGCGCGACTTCACTACAGCGTCAAGGCGAACTCCAGCATTGCGGTCCTTTCACTTTTGCGCGAGCTCGGCGCGGGTCTGGACATCGTCTCGGGCGGCGAGCTTTACCGCGCTCTCCAGGCCGGCTACAACGGACGCGATATTGTTTTTAGTGGCGTGGGGAAAACGGAGCGCGAGATTGAAGAAGCGTTGCGCGCGCAAGTGCTGATGTTCAACGTGGAATCCGAGCAGGAATTGCACGTCATTCAGGATGTCGCGACGCGGCTCGACCTCATTGCGCCCGTCGCATTGCGCGTCAATCCCGAGGTTCTCGTAGACACGCCGCATCCATACACGCGGACGGGCGAGAAGGGAATGAAGTTCGGCATCCCCTTCGACGAAGCGCTCGCGGTCGCAAAGGTTGCGAGCTCGCTCGCGAACCTTCAGCTCCTCGGTCTCGACATGCACGTTGGGTCGCAGATCTCGCAGTTCGCGCCGTACGAGGTCGGTCTCCAGCGACTCCTTCACCTGAGGCGCGAAATCGAGCGAGAGACCGAGGCTCGGCTGGAATATCTGGATATCGGCGGCGGACTCGCCGTCACCTACGACGTCGAGCGCTCGGTAGATGTCGAACGCTTTGGCGAAGTAATCGCGGCGCTGGTCGGCGGATCCGGATTAAAGATCATTCTCGAGCCCGGTCGTTTTCTGGTCGGCAATGCGGGTGTCCTTCTTACTCGCGTTCTCTACCGCAAACGGAGCGGAGGAAAGGAATTCATAATCACCGATGCCGGGATGACTGATCTTCTGCGTCCGTCGCATTACAACGCCTTTCATCGTATCGAAGCGGTGAATCCCACGGGCAAAACGACGATAGCAGACGTTGTCGGTCCGATTTGCGAGAGTGGTGATTTTCTCGCGCTGGACCGTCAGGTTGACGATGCTCAACCGGGTGATCTTCTCGTCGTGCGGTCGGCCGGCGCGTACGGGTTTGTGATGTCGTCGAACTACAATTCGAGACCGCGCGCGCCGGAGGTCCTCGTCGACGGTGACAGATACGCGGTCGTTACCCGTCGCGAGAGTTACGAAGACCTGATTCGCAACGAAATTCACCGTCCTGACTGGAGGAGCTAATAATGCGAATCGGAGTGATGGCTGACACCCACGATCGCGTTCCGGCAGTGGCGGAGCTGCTCGAGAAACTCTCGCAGCGCGGGGTGAGCATGGTGATGCACGCGGGCGACTACTGCTCCCCATTTTGCCTGGCCCCGTTCCACCAGCGCGGAATGGCGTTGCTCGGCGTCTTTGGCCGGAACGACGGCGATCGTGAGACCCTCAGCGCTTACGCGGCGCGCGGCATGGGAACCGAGATCTACGAGTCTCCACATAGCTTCGACGTCGCCGGCAAGCGCGTCCTGCTCGTGCACGATATCGCCGAGGTGACGGCAAGATCGATTGAATCGCATGATTTCGTGATTCACGGATCATCACATCTTCAATCCGAGCGAAGAGTGGGAAATACACTGGTGATCAATCCCGGCGAGGCTTGTGGGTGGATCCATGGAAAATGCACGGCGGCGATTCTCGATACGGACACCGGAGAGGTAGAGAACGTAAGTCTATGAGCAGCCGAATCCTCATTATCGATTTCGGCTCACAGTTCACGCAGTTGATCGCCCGACGCGTTCGGGAAGCGCGAGTCTATTCGGAGATTCATCCGCCGAGCAGGACGGTCGAGTGGATTCGCGACTGGAAGCCGACGGGAATAATTCTGAGCGGCGGGCCAAACTCCGTGTATGGCGACAACGTCCCGCTCGCCGATCCCGCGATCTTCGACATCGCCCCAGTACTCGGCATTTGCTACGGCATGCAGCTCATTGCACACATCGAGGGTGGACAGGTAATCCGAACAGATCGGCGTGAATACGGTCGAGCGGAGATGAAAGTCCTCGAGCCTGCTGGACTCTTCGCTGGGTTTGCGACGGATGAACCGGTGACCACGTGGATGAGTCACGGCGATCACATCGAGCAGCCGCCCAGGGGTTATGTCGTAACCGCGGAGAGCAACGGGAATCCGATCAGCGCGTTCAGGCACGTCGAGCGCCCAATTTATGGAGTGCAGTTCCACCCCGAGGTCGCCCATACGCCGCGGGGTCAGGAAATTATTTCGAACTTCCTGTTCGGCGTGTGCAAGGCGGAGCCGACCTGGACAGCCGGCGCTTTCATCGAAGAAGAGATCGGGCGCATTCGCGATCTCGTCGGAAATTCGCGAGTGATTTGCGGGCTCTCGGGTGGCGTCGATTCGTCGGTTGCGGCAGCACTCGTGCATCGCGCAATAGGAGACCAGCTCACCTGCATCTTTGTCGATACGGGTTTGCTGCGTCTGCACGAGCGCGATCAGGTGGAGCGAACCTTTCGGGCCAACCTTGGCATCAAGCTCGTTACGATCGACGCGGAAGAGAGATTTCTGCGGGCGCTCGAGGGTGTCGACGATCCGGAGGACAAACGAAAGATCATCGGCCACACATTCATCGATGTTTTTGAGGATGTCGCCGCGGATGTGGGTAAGGATGTCGACTTCCTGGTGCAGGGAACGCTTTACCCGGACGTGATCGAGTCCTTTTCGCCGCGCGGCGGGCCATCGGTGACGATCAAAACGCACCACAATGTCGGCGGTCTCAAGCCAGGAATGAAATTCAAGCTGATCGAGCCGCTGCGCGAGCTGTTCAAGGACGAAGTGCGGAATGTGGGAAGGGAACTGGGATTGCCGGAGGAAATGGTGGCGCGGCATCCATTTCCGGGACCTGGATTGGCGATCCGGATTTTGAGCGACATCACGAAAGAAAAGCTTGATTTACTTCGCGCGGCCGATGCGCTCTACCTGGAGGGAATTCGCGAAGCCGGCTTGTACGACGACATCTGGCAGGCCTTCGCTGTGCTTTTACCAGTGCGAAGCGTCGGAGTGATGGGTGACGAGCGCACCTACGAGAACGTGCTCGGTCTGCGAGCCGTCACGAGCACGGACGGAATGACCGCCGACTGGTATCCATTCCCACACGATGTGCTGGGTAGAATCTCGAACCGGCTGATCAATCAGATTCCCGGCGTGAATCGCGTCGTTTACGACGTGAGCTCGAAACCGCCGGCAACGATCGAGTGGGAGTAGGGGGGATGCGGGATGCGGGATGCGGGATGCGGGATGCGGGACGTGGGACGCGGGACGCGGGACGCGGGACGCGGGATGAGGGACCGTAGCACTCCAACATCGCTGCCTGCGCATCCCGCATCCCGCATCCCTCATCCCGCTAAAGGCTTTTCTCCTCCAAAAGCTGCATGAACTCCCGCGGCTGCGTCAGTTTGAGCAGACGCTCGGGAATATCCGGCTCCTTGGAGAACTGCGCGATTTTGCCAAGCACCGGCAAGTACTGGTTGGAAACCTCCAGCGGCGGGGCGACGATCAGGAAGAAAAAGAAAACGGGCTTGTCATCGATTGCCTTGAAGTCGACGCCCTGACTCTTTCGGCCGAACGCAACGCGCAGACGCGAAACCACCAGCGACCGGCAGTGCGGGATCGCAATCCCGCGGCCGATACCCGTCGATCCCAGATTCTCTCGGCGTTTCAACATCTTGAACAGCATTCCTTCCGATTTGTCGTCGAGTCCGAGGAGACCAATCAGCTCCTTCAGGATCTCGTCTTTGGTGGTGCCTTCCAGCTCCAGTTTTATCGCGTCTTCAGAGAAAAAATCGCGTAGTTCCATCAGCTCACCGAGAGTGTTCGACAAAATCGTCTGCGCGGAGGACGGAAGTTACCCGTGCCCGGTGCGAGAGTCAAACGACGATGTTGCAAGCACTTGGGTCGAGCGCTTAGCTTGTAGAGTGATGCGTTTTCCCTTTCCTGTCCGCGAGGACATTCCGCTTTATCTGGCGCCGATGGCAGGCGTTTCAGAGTCGCCTTTCCGGAGACTCTGCCGCCGCTTTGGCGCCGACGTGGTCGTCACGGAATTCCTTTCCGCCGAAGGGATTCGGCGCGAGAATCCGGCTACGGTAGACAAGCTTCGCTTCAGCGCCGACGAGCGTCCGATTGGGGTCCAGATCTTTGGAGCAGATCCAGGAGCAATGGGCGAGGCGGCTCGTCTCGTCACCGATG
>CADDZN010000130.1 GCA_902812375.1 bacterium
CTATCCAGGAGCGCGAGAATTACAGGTGACGCAGTATCGCCCGGAACGGCGGTCGCATCAGCGCGCGCTACCGGCAACGCCATCTTCTCGCCGCGAAGCGAATAGACGTAATTGATGATGTTCCAGCGTTGCTGCGCGGAGAGCGTTGAGCCGAATGCGGGCATAGCTGTACCGCGGACGCCGACCGAGAGAACGTTGTACGCCAAAGTCGGGGTGAGCTCCGGGGTGAGCTTGGGCACTCCGATTCCGGGCGGTGGCGTGCTCAAAGTGTGAGCCGCGGGACCATCGCCCGCACCGGTTATCCCGTGACATGCCGAGCAAGTCTTCATGTACAGCGCATGCCCCACGGCGGTATCCAATGGGCCAGATGGTAGATCCATGGCACCCGCCGTTCCCAGTGACGCCGCGAAAAGCCGGTGGATCCGGCGGACCGTCGCCGGAGTCTGCCGGGTAGCCACCGCTGTTATGAGGCTATCGAGAATGGCGCGGGTCGCCGGCGCTTCGTACCCAGTGAGGCGGCTCGCGACTTGTCGGGCGTCGGCCAGAAAGCCCGAGGTTTCATCGAACTCATCCCTGGATATGATATTGCCGCGGGCGTCCACCGCCTTCGCGTACTCCTCGACGGCGACGCCAACAATGCTCGAGAGACGTTTTGCTTGATTTTCCTGGGCGGACAGGCTGGTGGCCGCCATGAGCGACAGGATCGAGACACCAATCCGCCGCATAGATCGACAATTCATTGCCGAGTGAATTTATCTGGATACGGAGGATAAGCAATCAGGGAGAGTGACTGATTGCAGCCTTGACGCCGGTGCGATTCTCGAATCGCTGCACAAAAGAGTTGAGCCTCTCGTTCGTGAACTGACCTCGGGCCATTCCCAACGCTTCGATCGCGCTCTCGATTGCCTCGGGATCGCCTTCGACTTCCACGAGGACATCCATTCGCGGGTACGTTTCGAAGCGCACTGTCGCGCCACGAATCCTGTACTGGGCGATGTCACGGTCGATCGCCATGGTCATGGCGAAACCGAGTCTTCCGAGGATTTCCTCCAGCGCGTCGGGGTCATCTACGAGCGTCGAGATCTCTTCTCTCGTTTTGTAGACGTCCCGAATCTCAGTCGCTCCCTTCCAGTCGAGGTAGGTTCTGACGGAGTCGAGTTTCCTGTAGCTCCGCACGCGCAGAACTTCATCACGTCTCGAGAGGTCGCCTGAGGGGAGATCGTAGCGACGGTCCAGCAGCGTCCCCTCGTACTCCAGAATTGCCCCGGCGTTCTCCAGTCTCGCTCGGCGCGCCGGCAGATCGTCGACGACAGCCTTGAGCTCGACTTCACGCATTCATGATTGTCTCGAGCACCTTTCTGGTATCGGCGAGCGAGGGGAGCGCGGCGTAGGGCTTGTGGGCGAGAAGCTCCTTCACAGTATAGTTTCCGCTCGCGACTCCGATTGCACGGGCGCCCAAGGAGCGGCCACATTCGATGTCCGCTGGCGTATCGCCGATCACAATCAGCTTTTCGCCGGCGAATTTTACTCCGAGAGTCTCGCTGGCGCGTCTCTGAGCAATCGCCGGAAGCTCCGGCCGATGCTCATGGTCAGACCCGAATGCGTTGACTCGAAACCGGTTCGGATCGATTCCCGCTGCGCGCAGCTTGATGCGCGCGCCAGGCGCAATGTTTCCCGTGAGAAGTCCGAGCACGACATCATCGCGCGCTTCGAGCGCGTCGAGAATGTCCAGCACTCCCGGAAGCGGCCGCACCTTGAACTTTCCGCTCTTCACGCCTTCCTGGAGTCCGACCACATACAAATCGATCAGGCGTTCCATTCCCGCGTCGATCCGCTCATCGGAGTGTCCCTCGAGGCGCATCGTGTCGCGCACGATTTGCTTGTCGGTTTTCCCATCGTAGCGGTACGATGGATCGCCTGGCGACCCAAACACTGTCGCCAGCGCTTTCTGCATGGATGCTCGGCCCAGTCCCTCGGAGTTGAGCAGAGTTCCGTCGATGTCGAAAAGAACGAGTCTCATGTTCTGGTCAAAAATACTCCCGCAACGATCGTTGCCGCGCCTACGGCCTGAAAAATGGTTGGAGTCTCATTCAGGAGAGGCCAGGCCACGAGCAACGCGACGATTGGCTGGAGGTTTGAGTAGACGGCTGTGCGAGTCGGACCGAGCACGCGCAGCCCGCGGTACCAAAAGAAATATGCGACACCCATCGAGATCACACTCGAATAAAGCAACGCGAGCCAGCCCCAAATGCCAACGAGCGACCAGTCGGTCGCGATCAGAGCGGGTGTCGACGCGATCAGGAGCGGAATGGCGCCGCCTAGCATCGTCGTCGCCGAGAGCTGTACGACGTCGATGCGCTTTGTGTACGGCTGGAGCATGATCGTGTAAACGGACCAGCACAGAACAGCGAAAAAGACCAGCACTGCGCCGAGTAATTTGATGTCGCTGTTTGATGTGGTGGCCTTGCCACTTCCGGCGATTACGAGGCCGACGCCGACAATCGACAAGGCGATGCCAAGAAGAGTCATGCCCTTCAGCCGCTCCATTCCGCGTGCGCGGGCGATCAACGCGATGAATGCCGGCGCGGAGCCAACGATCAGTGCGGCGTTACCGGCTCGAGTGCGCGCGACTCCATGCACGAAGAAGAGCTGATAGATACCGTTGCCGAGCGCGCCCAGGAGCAGGAGAGCGGTAACATCACGTCGGGCGAGGGATTCACGACCGCGCGCAAAAACCACGAGCCACAGGAAGGCAGCGACGGTTCCAACGCGGAGACCCGTGAATGCAACGGGGCTGAAAACGGTGGTCGCGTACTTTACGACCACGAAATTGACGCCCCAGATCACGGCCATCAGGAAGAGGAGAACATCCGTCAGGCCGAATGCCGCATGGTTGGCCGGAGACACCGCGATGGAAGGAGAATGTGCTGTCGTTTCCGTCATCGAGGAAAGCTAGCCGGGCGAGCCGCGCCGCGGCTACTTTCCGTGATGCACATCTCCTTCGCGGTGTTCGCCGACGCCGCCAACCTCTCGCAGGAAGGCAAGCTCAATATCCTCGGCGTTTTCGATGCGGTGCAGGTCGCAGCACTGCCGACAATTCATCCGCGCACTCACTTCGTCGTGCGGCTGAAGGCAGATGGCAACGATACCGGCAGCCACAAGCTCACCTTTCGGTGGCTATCTCCGTTTGATGAGGAGCTGTGGTCATCCTCGGGGGAGATGAGTGTCGCTCCAACGCCAAATCCGGTGTTCGAGCTCGACCTGCCTATCATCGCAGTCGTGGACTTGCCTTTAAGCGTCACCGGGCAATACACGATGCAGGTCACGCTCGATGGGCAGCCGACGGCTTCAGTGCGGATGATCGTCAACGGGCCAGCGCAGCAGCCAATAATTCCAGGGGCGGTTAATGGGATGGTCAGTTAGCTCGGACCGAGGACCGAGGACTTGGACCAACGGCATTGATAATTGCGGACTGATTGAGGACTGAGGATTGCTGACAAGTGCGGAGTTTCGTAATGGCGTACTCGCTCTGAAGCGCAGTCCTTTGCTTTTAAGAGCGTGCTTTCCGCTCAGAGCTAATAGCTAAGGAGCTCTCAGCGAGGACGGCTCACAACCAGAACCCGGCCAACGGCCACACGGCTCGGCTTTTGTCCTCGGTCCTCGATCCTCAATCAGTCCGCAATTATCAATGCAGTTGGTCCTCAGCCCTCGGTCCTCAAGCTCTTAGCGGACAGCTCTCGGCCGACTAGAACTGCGAACTACTGCGAACTACTGCGAACTACTGCGAACTACTGCGAACCACTGCGAACGACCGCCGCCTTTGCCGAGCAATCTCAAAGAATCCTCCTCCCAAACCTGAATCTCTGCACAAGCAGCGAAGTGTATTCATCGCGGCTAGCGAGATCATCTACAGCGTATCCTCCGCGCCCGAGCGCGAGATGTACTACCCGAGTCTCTCCGAGCGAGATCGCGACGTGCGTGATCTTCCCTTCGGGCTCATCGGAGAAAAAGAGCAAATCAGCCGGCCGCAAATCGCTAATCGACTCAACGGGTGACCCAGTCATCGCCTGCATCCAGGCGTCGCGAGGCACTTTCACACCATGAAGCTGAAAGGAGCTCGACACCAGTCCGGAGCAATCGCATCCCCACGGCGTCACACCTCCCCATTCGTACGAAGTGCCCTCGAAAAAAGTCATCGCTGATGCGGTGATCGAGTCGGCCGCGGGAGGAAAGCTTTTCCGGCGCTCCTCGAGCGTCATAGCGAGTCCTCCCACGCGCTCTTGTCCATCGGTGAGCAGAGCGCCGAGTGGAAGCTTGCGAGTCGCGCCGTGCTCCTCGCGTACGGTACAGCCGAGGGAAAGTGGACGCGGGTCGTCCCAACCGGTGTGCGCAAGCGACTCGCCTGTATCCGGCACCGTGACAACGTAGCCCTGGTGAACCCAGCCCGGATATGCATCGGCACCCTTCACGTGTAGCCACAGCCCTTTGCGCTCGATCACTCTCGCAACATGCCCGTGAAGGAGCTGAGATACCTGCGTCGTTCGTACGTCCGGCTCACACAGCATCGGCGCGATCGCCGCGCTGGCTGTGACGCTTTCGCTCAATGCTCGGGCCAGTCGATCTTCGTCGGTTTGTCCGGCACCAATGGCGGCTCCGGTCGTTTCGCTACGCAGTCCCTGCACAATGTTATTCCGCGAAAGTTGCAGATGACGCATATGAAGGTGCCGCAATCCACGCAGGGATAACCCTCTGATGCACGCTCCTCATTTCCGCACGAGCGGCAGAGCATCGCGTCCTTTTCTCGCAGATTCTTCGCCATCAGATTCGCTGTTCGAGCTCGGAAGAGAGTTATGGGCTTCGTAATTGACGAGCCAGCAACGCTTTAGAAACGCCAGTTGCGAAAGAGATCGAAGCCAAGCTGCGAGGGCGTCTGATTGGGATTGATGCTCGTGGCATCGCCCTTCTCGCACCGGCTGTTGCTGGAGCCGGGTTCGATTGCCGCTTGCGCGCTGTACAGGGAATTGATTCGGTACTCGAGCTGGAGTCCGAGGTTTTCCTTGAACGCACCGCGGTTGACGAAGCACAATCCGGTGCTCAATCCAAGGAACCACCGGCTCCCTAGTTGTTTGCCGACGATGGCCCGCGTGTTCAGCAAACTATAGTAGGACGGATTTGCCGTGGCTCCCTGCGTAGATACATCACCGCCGTACGTCGCCGTTTGCAGCTCGAGGATGTCGAAAACGTTTTTGGGAACCGCGTTGGTGAAGATGTTCGCCAGAGTGCGTAGCCCAACACCGGTCGCAACCTGTCTGGTGCTGTTGTCGAGACCGATCGCCGGCTCACCGGTAACGAGGTAACTCAACAAATCGCTCTCAGACAGCGGCAGATTGTCCGGATTGCTCAACGCGAGTTTCGGCTGTGAAAGTGTGCCGGTGATATCCACCTCCACCCGTACGTCGCGTCCGTTCGTGCTCTGTCTCGGCTGACGCACCGTGTGGATTGCGGTGATGTCGAGAGTCGGATTCAGATCGGGTGTGCCGTCGAACGACAGTGTTCCGGTCTGCACATCGAACGTGGGCTGGATGAATGGATCGACGAGATTGAGTCTGTAGGTTCCGCGGTCCGCGCTCAACTGACCCTCCAGCGCCAACCTCGGCGGCACGTTCGGACTCGGCGGCGTCAACGTTACGCTGAGCGAGCCACCCAACTTGATGTTCGCCTCGGACGAGCGGAGCCACACGTCGGGCCCAATGTCGACGGCGACATTCTCGAGTCGCAGATTCCTCGCCACAGCTTTGGGCGCGCGCGGCATCACCCGGCGGTTCTGAGCGAGCAACGTGTCAACCGTGCTCTGGAACTCCGGGTCGTTCAGATCGATGATCTGCTTCTTGATGACGTCGGGTATGTAAATCGTCCCGCGCTCGACGCGCATCGTGCCGCGCATCAATGCGTCCTGTGTTGAACCTGTAAGCGTGACCGCTGGCCCGGTCGAGACATCGAGCGATGCAAGCCCGGGCTTATCTATCGCATTGAAGTTGGACGCGTTCGCCGTGAGCGAGAACGAAGGATTGTCGTAGTGCTCGAAGCTCACGGTGCCGTTGACGGAGAGCGTGCCGCGCCGCTCCTTCACGGTCTCCGCCGATAGCTTCTTGATGTGAACCGTGTCGCCGGAGAGCGCGATGTCCGCGAGAATGTGGTTGTAGCTCGTACCGAGATTGGCCAATCGCGCGGACCCGTCGGCCAACGTGATCTGGCCGTACAGGAGCGGCTGTTTGATGCTCCCACGGATGTCGACGTCGGCGACTATGGCGCCGCGCGCATCTACCAGGCCGGGCACGAACGCGCGGAAGAGCCGCATGTCCACGCTGTCAGTGCGCAGATGTCCGCGCACCGAGTCGCTGCTCAATCTCACGTTCTGCACTACCAGCGCGGCCTTGCTCGTGTGCTGAAGCAGCAGCGAATCGAGCGCGAGAAAACCGTGCGAGAACGCTATGCGCGTCGGAAACTCCAGTCGGTAGCGATTGCTGGAATCGACAAGCACCGATCCCGAGTCCAGCCGGACAATGGTGGTGTCACGCGAGCGCGTGAGATTTCCCGCAACATCCGTTAGCACGCCGCGCTCGCTCAGCATCGACGCGCTGAACTGGCCCGAGTTTAGTGATGCAAGCGCTATCGACGCTCTGATATTGTTGAATCCGATCGCGCCCAACGCGACGGTATCGGCACCGAAGATCAGCGACCCATGCATGTTCTTGGTGAGATCGGCGAGCAGAATGGTGCCGCGAACGCTTTCAACGCTGCGGCTGCCGAGCTGCACGTGCGACGCGCGGAGGATTCCGTTGAGGCCCAGGTGCTCCATGTTGCCGGAAATCTCGCCGGTGAGCTGTGCGCTGCCGTGTAGAGAGTCGACCAACGCGGAAGTCTGGAGAGACGGTAGGAGTACGCGGAGCCTCGACAGCGAGTCCATCACGGCGATGAACTTGAGCGCGCCAGTGTGGGTGGGTGTTAGCCCAAACGTACCAGAAGCAAGGGCACGGAGGCCTGTTGCATTGAGCGCGAGTGTGTCGACGGTGGCAACCCCTTTGGCGAAACGGAGTCGCGCGATCGATGGATCGACGCGGAATCCCGCGACCGTAGATCGCTCGATCGATGCTACCGCGCTACCCACCAGAGTCGGCAACGACTCACCCCGGACATCCAGATCGTACTGTCCCGTGAGCTGTGTGTGAGGCATCTGGTTGTTCTCGAGCAGCGTCCGAATGTCCAGAGCCGTCGATGTAGCGCGTCCTCGCGCCGCGTACTCGATCGGATCCGCATCGACGAGTCCATTGAACGCGAAGGCTCCGGCCGGTCCAGTGAGCGACGCATTCACCAGAAGATTCGGCGACGTACCCTTCACCTGGATCGGACCCGCGTAGTTGCCGCGCACGGGGAGCAGGGGGTACGAATGCGAGAGCGCGGTGAAGGACACCGGTTGTGCCTGGAGTGCAAGATCGTAGGTGAGAAACTTCTCGCCCCAGGTCACGCGGCCATTGCCAGTGACATGCGAGACCGGCTGCGCGCCATCGTGGTGATATAGATCGGCGTTTCTGAAACGCACATCGAGCCACGAGGAATCGAGAGATGCAGTGCCCGATATCGTTCCTTTGATCTTCGGAAAGAGCGGATTGAGGTATTGGAGCGTCCGCAAATCGAGCGACGCGACGTCCACGTGGAAGTCGTGGAACGCGGTGAACGCAGGGAAAAGAATATCCAGCTCGCCCTGGCCCGTGGCCTCGGTCACCGCGCCCGGTACGTGCGCATCGTCGAAGATGAGCGTCGATCGATCAACAACGAAATGATTGAGCGGCCCACCTGGCGCCTTCAGATGGCCGGTGATGTTACCCTGCCAGTCGTACGGAAAATTCTTTCCGTTGAGTGTGCGCAGGAGATCGAAGTTCACTGGCACCGCATCGAGATCGAGATTCTTGACGATCAAGACGGGATCACCCACGGTGAAAGTCATCGCGCCAAGGAGATGCGAGCGCGTCGATCTCACGTCCATCTTCGAGATCACGTAGTCAATGAGATGCGGATTGCGCTCGCTTCGAATGTCGAGCTCCATCTTCCCGCCACCCGTCGTTGGGAGGGTCGGATAAACCCACGCGACATCCTTCATCGACACCGAATCGCCCACGACGTGAACGTAGTAGCGAACCGGGAGATCGCTTCCCCAGACTACGCTGCCGTGCGCGCTGCCAGTCGATCCCGGCAAATCCCAATGGTCCGCGTCGATGAACACCGCGCCTGACGCGCCGCGTGAGAGCGCCTCGAGGCCGAGCGCACCG
Source organism: bacterium (assembly GCA_902812375.1). Classification (GTDB taxonomy): domain Bacteria; phylum Gemmatimonadota; class Gemmatimonadetes; order Gemmatimonadales; family Gemmatimonadaceae; genus UBA4720. Next base: position 8,328 of record CADDZN010000130.1, read on the forward strand.
GAGCCAGCGAACAGGTCGAGCACGTGGAGGCCGTCGAGTGGGCCGAGGATCGAGAAGAGTG
>CADDZN010000131.1 GCA_902812375.1 bacterium
GGCTCTCCGCGACGAAGCAGCGCGTTCCGAGAATTCACGTTCCGGATAGCGCATCCTCAGTGCCGGCCGCTCCAATTCCGCAGCCGACCGCGGCGGAGCAACAGGCTCAGCAAACCGCGGCCGAAGTCGCCGCCCTCGAGTCGGTAAGACTCAAGCTCGATGACACCGCGCAGCTCATGAACGCTTACAGCGTGGAGATCCACAAGAAGTTCGCGCTCGCGGTCGCGTGCTTTGTCTTCGTGCTGCTGGGAGCACCGATAGCGCTACGATTTCCACGCGGCGGTGTGGGGCTAACCATTGGTGTGAGTCTGTTCGTGTTCGCGCTTTATTACGTCTGCCTGATAGCCGGCGAATCGCTCGGCAAGCGAGGGCTCGTACCTCCGGTGATCTCGATGTGGCTGGCAAACGTGGTATTCGCTGCTATCGCTTTGGCGTTGCTCGCAAAGATGGGACGCGAGGGCAGCACGGCTCGTGGCGGAGACATGAAGGAGATGTTCGATGCCCTGCGCGGGTGGATACGCTCGAAGCTCGGACTCAAGAAACCGGTGATGCAGCCAGAGCGGGCGGCGGCATAAGAAAAATGGTACGCGCGCTCGATCGCTATGTGTTCACGGAATTCTGGAAGATTTTCGTGACAACGGCTCTTGGCTTTCCGGTCCTCGTCAACATCATCGATCTCACCGACAATCTGGACAAGTATCTAGGTCAGAATCTGAGCGCCGGTCGCATCGCGCTCAGCTATCTGTACTGGCTGCCTGATTCCATGTTCATGGTACTCCCGGCGGCTGTCCTATTTGCCACGGTGTTCGCGATCGGGGCGCTCACGCGGCACTCCGAGATCACGGCGGCCAAGGCGTCAGGAATCAGCTTCTATCGATTCATCGCGCCGATTTTCGTTGGAGCAATTTTCGCGACGCTCCTCGGCCTTGGCCTCGGAGAGCTGGCGCCTCTCACGAACAAGAAGCGACTGGACATTCTTCAGGCCAATAAAGTCAATCTCAGCTCGGACCGATACAACTTTGCCTATGCAGCGGATGGTGGTCGCGTTTACAAGATCGGAGCGCTCCATCTCGCCAGCCAGTCGATCGAAGGCATGGTTATAGAGCGGAAGGGAAACGGCCCGGATTATCCGTCGTACGTGGTGTCGTCGAACACGGCGCGATATCGTCCCGGCAAGGGGTGGCTCCTCGAGAAAGGCGCAATGCATTTGCTCACGGATTCGATGCAGAACATCACGTTCAGCTTCGACTCGCTCGTCGACCGGCATTTTACGGAAGCACCCAAGCAATTGACGCTTACGCAAAAAGCTCCAACCGACATGGGCTTCCGGGAGCTGGGGCGGTTCATCACTTCCATGGAGAGATCGGGCGCCGAAGTGAACGAGCTGCGGGTGGAGCGTATGCTGAAGCTGGCGATTCCAGTTACCTGCGTGGTGATTCTTCTTTTTGGCGCGCCGCTGGCGACCAGCACTCAACGCGGCGGAACCGCCTACGGAATCGGTGTCAGTCTCGCGACTACAATCATCTTCCTGATGTTGATCCAGCTCACAAAAGGTATCGGTGGCAAGGGAATTATCCCCGCGGACCTGGCAGCGTGGCTGCCCAGCATCATATTCGGAGTCGTGGGACTCATACTTTTTGCGCGCGTAAAGACTTGAGCCGGGACGCCCTCGGCTTTTTTCGCAAGGTCGGTGAGCGCGGATACTTCATGCGCGACATCGGCCGCGCGTTTAGCGATCCGCGGACGTACGGGCCGGAGATAGTCCGGCAGATGCGCAACATTGGCGTCGATTCCCTGCCCCTTGCCGCGATCGTCGCGGCGTTCATTGGCGCGGTGACTGCCATTCAGACGCGCTATCAGTTGTTCGGCGGCGTGCAGCTTTCTGTGGTGGGATTGATCTCGCGGCAATCGATCATACTGGAGCTGGGGCCTCTACTTACGGGACTCGTTCTTACGGGGCGAGTCGGCGCGCGAATTACGGCCGAGATCGGGACGATGCGAGTGACGGAGCAGATAGACGCGCTCGAGACACTCGCCTACGATCCCGTTGCATACCTCGTGGTGCCGAGGCTGATCGCGGCGCTGGTGATGCTGCCGGTGCTGACGATTCTCGCCGATGCGATTGGGGTTCTTACGGCGATGGTGACGGCGCTCGTCGCAACGGATTTGACCGCGGCGGATTTCACCGCGGGTCTCCGTCTGTCATTCACGCCATTTCAGATAGTGTATAGCGTGATCAAGGCAACTATATTCGGGGGCGCGATAGCCTTCTTCTGTTCCTACGAGGGCTACACCGCGAACGTCGGCGCCGAGGGCGTCGGACGGAGCACCGCGCAGGCGGTCGTTGTGACGTCGGTTGCGATTCTGGTGCTGGATGCGCTAACGGCAGTGTTGCTGGCCCCATATCTCCAGGCATGAAGACAAGAGACGACATACTCGTAGGTCTGCTCATAACAGTCGCGGTGGTCGTGACTGTGGTGGGATCGCTGTGGCTCGCTCGGGGCGGGTTATCGAAAGGCTATCCGCTGTACGCGAAATTTCCCTGGGGCGCGGGTCTCAAGCAGGGACAGCCGGTGCTGCTGGTGGGTGTGAACGTCGGGTATGTGGACGAGGTCGATCTGCACATGGACGGAATCCTCGTGACCACGATGCGGATCGGGAAGAACTACAACGTTCCGTTGACGAGCAAAGCCGCGGTGATTCCGAACGGAATCTTCGGGGACATGGCGGTGGCGCTGACACCGTCCAGACCGGACCCTCACTCCTTCAAACCGGGTGATACTGTGCCAATAGGGCCATCGACCCCGGGAATTACGGAGCTGACGAGCAAGGCAGACTCGGTGATGCGGTCGGTCAACGCGATTACTCTGGCGTTGCAGCAGGAGATGGTAGCCAGCGGCGGGATTCGTGATTTACGCAACACCATTGGAGCGACGAACCATCTCGTGAGCGAGTTCGCTTCGATCGCGGCCGAGCAATCGCGTCAGCTCTCGGCGACGATGACATCGCTGCGGCGGGCGACTGGCGCAATCGATCCGGTGAAGGTGGATTCTACCGTGAGCAATCTGCGAACGGCGAGCGCGAACATGGCAGCGATGAGCGCTGACCTGCGGGCGACATCGGGAAAGCTCGACGTGATACTGGCGAAGGTCGATAGCGGGAATGGTACAGCGGCGAAATTGATCAACGATCCGGGCGTGTACAACGATGTGCGACTGTTGCTTCAGCGCATGGACTCGCTTGTAGCGGATATCAAGAAGAATCCGAAGCGATACATCAACGTCAGCGTTTTCTAGCGGGGAGCGGGGAGGCGGGAGGCGGCTGTTGGAGGTGGATTCGCAAAAAAGGAAATGCCGGCGGGACCTCCGCCGGCATTTTTTCGTGCTGGATGAATCGTTACGACTCAGAACGCGTATTTCAGTTGAAGCTGTAATGCGTAGTTCGAAGACGCGTTACGCGTATTGAACTGCTGGAACGGAGTGAAGTTGAAGACTCCCTGCGCGCCGCTCGCAAGCTTGAGCGGTTGCCCGGTCTGGGCGACCCACGACCGACGGTTCAGTAACTGCGGGCTGTTGGTGCTGCCGATGTCCTGGGCGCCCCAGTTTCTGTTGAGCAGGTTGAGGAAGTTGAAGATGTCGAGCTGCAGCATGAAGTTCTGACCGCGCATCGTCGGCAACGATTGTCTCACTGAGACGTTCATCACCTTCGTCCACGGGGTCCGGCAGGAATTGCGCGCCATGATCTTGCCACGCTGTGAATTCAGGCACTCATTCCGCGCGATAAAGGCCTCGAGCGAATCGGCCTGGTTCGCTGGAGTGAGGTTGCCGTTCTGGGAGAAGCGAATCTCGTTCGGGTCGTGCGCATCCTTCGGCACGTAGATGAGATCGTTCGCCGTTGAGTTATCTCCGTTCATGTCGCCGTTATACACGTATTCGAACGGCACGCCGGATTCGGCGAAGAACGTCGCGGACACGTCGGTCTTCGAAGGGAATGTCTTGGATGCGCTGGCAACGAAGCGGTGCGGAACGTCCCACTTCGATGGAGCGAGATCCTGGGCGTCCTGGCGTCCGGCGTAGGAGCGGCCGAATGACCAGTTGGAAAAGGCGACCGAGGACGTGAGGTCCCAAACATCGTAGGAGTGACCGAAGGTGTAGGCGAACGATCCCTCGAAGTCATTCGAGAAGCGCTTTTGGAGCTGCCAGGTATAGCTGTAGGAGTAGTCCTTGGTTTTGGTGTTCGAAAGATTGATGACGTCGCCGAGGAAGCGTTGTGGAGTCCCCGGAATCGGACGACGTGTTGGCGTCGGAGTCGCCGTTGCCGTGGTGATTTCTCCATAGAGCTGGCGCCCATTGCGGTCGGTTCCGATCGGATTGGCAACGATACCGATATTCTGATAGTAGAAGGCCGACACGGCGCGAGTGTACATCGCCTCGAAGGTTCCGACGACGTTCCATGGCAGCACACGATCGTAACCGAGCGAGCTGCGCCAGACGGACGGGAATTTCAGATCGGGGTCGACGGTGTTGACGGTGATCGCTGGCGCACCGCTATTGACGCAATTCGTCGGTGCTGGCTGGCCGGCCTTCTGCATCGGCGGGGCATTCAATCCGTTGCAGACGAGATTGCCATAGCCTTCCACTCCAGAGTTGCCGAACAAGTTGCTGAGCCAAACGTAAGCCGGACGACCTACGAAAATGCCGGTGCCGCCGCGCAGCTGATTTCTGGAATCACCGGTGACGTCCCAGTTGAAGCCAAAACGCGGCGACCACTGCTTCACGTTCCTCGGCACATCTGTGGTGTTGATGCCAAGCGCGCTCTGGATGTCAGGATTGAGTCCTGGAGAAGTAGTGAGTCCGGGTATGTCGAGACGAAGACCGAACGTCGTGCTCAGATTGGTTGTCGTCTGCCACTCATCTTCAGCATAAAAGCCGAGTGTCCGGGCATTGAAGCGCGCATTGCCATCACCGCTTCCCAGCTTAATGCCAAGCGTCGCAGTGCTCGGCCGGTTCGCAATGAGCGAATCCAAGGTGCCGAAAGTGAAGTTTCCAAAAGAGTTTTGTGCGAACAGGTTGCGCACCTTGAAGAATTCGTTTTTGGTGCCGAGGGTGAAGCGGTGATTGCCGACGGGAAGCGTGTAGTTGTCGGTGATCTCGAAGATATCCTGATCGAGCTGGTTGCCCTGCGAGGAATTCTCGGTGCCTGCAGTCATGGCCCCGGTGCCGTTGTTCGCTTCGTTGGTCGTGCGCGAGATACGAACGAACGGAGCCGTGATTGGCGTGATGCGGGCGTCACGGATTCTCGTGAGGCCGGTCAGGAACTCGTTGCTAGTGCCGTTGTTGAAGCTCGAGAACAGCTGGGCGAGATAACTGTTGGTGATCGATCGGAAGTTGTACCCGTTGTTGGACAGCGACAGCACTGTGGGGCTGCGGCTCAGTATATCCTGCTGGCCATTCACGTAGTTGTAACGTGCGACGAGCCGGCTGCTCGCCGGAAGATTGATGAGGTCGAAGCGCGCAAAAACGTTGGACAATGGATTTTCGTTTTTGACGATGCCGCCAGTACCTGGATCGCTAAACCCGTACTGAGTCGTGAGGATGTTGACGAGGCTGTCGACGCCCGCTGCAGTGGCCGCTGCCCTCGGCGTGACTCCGGTCGGCTGACCAACGTACGGTCCCGACGCTGGCTGGTTCTGCTGCTGCCACTCCGGCGCAACCGAGAAAAGCAGCCGGTCCTTAATAATGGGACCACCAATCCAGAAGCCCTCTTGTTTCTGCGTAAACGGCGCCGCGCGGAGATAGTCGACGTTGCGTTCGAGCTTCTCTGTCCTATTCGCGAAAGTTGCCGTTCCGTGCAGCTCATTGGAGCCGGTCTTTGTGACGGCGTTTACGAGCGCGCCAGTGAAGTTTCCCTGGCGAACGTCGAAGGGAGACAAGAGTACCTGGTACTCCTTCACCGCTTCCAGTGAGATCTGTTTGGCACCAGCCTGTCCGCCCGGCTGGCCGGTTGAGCCGAGTCCGAACAGGTCGTTGGCGACAGAGCCGTCAATCTGAATTGCGTTGAAGCGGTTGTTCTGACCGCCACCTGAATTGCCAGGCCCCTTCGTCGAGATCTGTGGGGTGAGGGCGACGAAATCCGTGAAGTTCCGGTTCAGGGTCGGGAGGCGCGCGATGGCCGAATCTGTGATGGTCGTACCCACTCCCTTGTGTGCAGAGTTGATCACCGCGGTCGAAACGCCGGTTACCTGGACGCCGGCGAGTTGCGTTGCCTGAGCGGCAAGGTTCAAATCGACGCGCGCGTTCTGGCCGAGGGAGATGTAGATGTTCGAGGTGTCGCGTGGCGTGAAGCCAATGCGCCGGACAGAAACCGTGTACGGCCCGCCGACCTCGAGGCCCTGGATGTAGAAGCGTCCGTCGCTGCGTGTCACGGTTCCGGTGCGCGCTCCATTCGCCCGGTTGATAACCTGGACCTGGGCCGCTTCGACGCCCTGACCCTGCTCGTTAGTGACAGTGCCACTGATCGCTCCAGTGGTAACCCCTTGGGCGGACGCCGCATTGGGTAGGAAAGCCAAGAGCGCCACGGCTACCGTGGCGAAAAACACACGCGCTCGATTCATAGATACGGCTCCTGGGAAGGCGAGAAACAGGGAGATTTGTAGAGAAAAGATCAGGAAGATTGGATAAGGCCGTGGGGGACACTCCAAGCAGGAAATCGCTCGGGTCCCAGCCGGACAATTCTACGGTGATGTCAGTGACTCGTGCAAGAATCTCGTTAGGCCAAAATTCGCAAACGATGAACGATCAGGAAACCCTCGACACGCCAGAGAACGACCGAGTCGCGTAGTAGACCGGAATGCCCAGGAGGATCACCCCGAGAACTCCCAGCGTGGGTACCCGACTGGTTGGGTCGATAATCGCGTTGCCCAGGAGAAGAATCGTGGCAACTATAAAAATGGCGGGTACCACGGGATATCCCGGAACCCTGAACGGGGGTTGGTATCCTCTGCGTCGGAACACAAACACCGCTCCGACGGCCAATGCGTAGAAAGGGACAATCGCGGTTACGAACGTGTCCGCCAACTGCTCGAAGGTGCCGAGCAAAACGAACACCACCCCGAGGCCAGCTTCGAGCGCAATCGCAACTCCCGGAGTGTGGAATCTCTTGTGCACGATCGCGATCGGCTTGAACAGCAAACCGTCGGCGGCCATTGCGAAGAGAATTCGCGACCCCGTCATGACCGACCCGTTGAGAGTGCCGAAGGTCGAGACCATGACCGCAGTCGCTACGAACGCCACGCCAGCCGCACCCATCAATCTCTCCGCCACGTCTGCAGCAACGAGCTTCGACTGACGAATCTGGTCGACCGGCAGCACCGCCAGATAAGCGATGTTGGCGAGCAGGTACAATCCAATAATGATGAGGGTGCCGAAGATGAGAACGCGCGGAAGATTCCGCTCTGGATCCTTTACTTCGCCGCCAACGAAGCTCACATCGGCCCAGCCGTCGTAAACCCAGAGTACCGAAACCAGCGCGAGCCCGAAGCGAGGAAGGGAGAAACTTCCAGCGGGAACGGCGGGTGTATAGTTGCCCCCCGTCTGCGGAAGCCCGAGAGCGAGTGCCAGAACGATGATCAAGAGCACGGCGCCCGTTTTCGCAAGCGTCGTAACATTCTGCACCAGCGCACCCCACTTGATGCCGACGTAGTTGAACGTCGCAGTGAGAAGGATGGCTGCCGCCGCAACATAGTGAACGTATCTGCTGTAGGGCGCGACGCGCGGATCATGGCCAAGCACGCGGATCAGATACTCGGAGAAGGTCGTGGAGATCGCGCCGAGAGCCGCGGCGCGAATGAGCACGAGCTCGGACCATCCGAAAAGAAAAGCTGGCAGTCGTCCCCAGGCTTCCCGAATGAAAACGTAAACCCCGCCCGTTCGCGGGAGAGCTCCAGCCACCTCGGCGAGTGTCAACGCGCCGCAGAGCGCGAAAATGCCGCCGGTGAGCCAGATGGCGAGCAACGGCAACGGACCCGGGAGCTTGTCGGCGATTCCCGCTGGTGAACGAAAGATTCCGGAGCCGATAGTCGACCCGACGAGAACGGCGACGGCGCTCCACATGCCGAGCCGCCGCGGTAGCGCTGACGCGCGCGCGAAAGACGAATCGTTGTCGGAGAAGCTGTCGGAAGTTTGCGCGAAAGCGGGTTCAGCCATTCGCATACGCTAGTGCAAAGCCACTCGGCGCGCGAGTAGCTTTAGAATCAAGCGGCGGTCCTTGCTCCGCTGACTTCCTTTCAACACTCGCTAAATGAATCAGCCGTTGGCTGACGGAATCTTCTGGATTGCGGCGCTCGCCTGCGTGATCGCGGAAATCGCAATTCTGCGCTCGACATATT
>CADDZN010000132.1 GCA_902812375.1 bacterium
GTACTAGCCGCTCGCTCGAACGCGGCTTTGTTCAACAAGACAGGGGTCGCGGAGCGACCCCTGTCTTGTTTTTTGCGTCTTGCTGGGAGCTCTGGTCAGTCGCCAGCGGACTCCGGGAAACGCATCATAGTATGTGGATACGCGAGCACCCACGGCGTCGCGGCTGGGAGATGACGCTTCATTCGAGTGAGAAAGCCGTCGAGGTCGAGGTCACGACTCACTTCTGGCTCCAGCGTTTGCGACCGGAAAAAAGATTCCCAGTGGGTGACCATCACCCTCGTGGGCTTGAGGAACTCGAGCAGGCTGTCCGGCGTCTGAGGCACGTACGACGACGTAGCCGCGCATAGCACCGCCAGATCCACTCTGCGTTGGCGGATGATCGAACTAGGTGGAAAGCCCTTCGGCGGCGTGCTGGGAGCGTCCTCGAAAAAGATCCTAAAGACAGGTTCGCGGTGTTCGGGCTCGAGTACGTCGATGAGATAAGAGTAGCTCTCGCCGAGCTTCCAGTCGGCGGCGGTGTGTGGCAGGCTATCACGATCGGCGGAAAGCGCGCCTCGCCCAAAGGTGTACGTTCCGCCAAGCATGCGAAGTGTTGGAGCGTGTCCGGCACGGAGTGCCATGAATCGAAACGCGCTGTCGGTTGTGTAGATCCAGACTCCGGCGCGCTCCGACGTGCCCACGTCCGATAGCTGAATCGCCAGTACGCGCTGCCCGCTGTTCAGTCTTAAAATGGAATCCCCCATCAACATGTGCCGCACAGTCGGCCCGCCGTACACCACGGCGGCGGTCGCGCGGCGCGTCGCGATGTACGGGACATCCAGCAGGTGGTCGTAGTGCCCGTGGCCAACGAGTATTGCGGACGCTTCGTTGGCAGCCCTCGGAAGGAAGCGCTCGATAACGATTGTGTCAGACGAAATGCGCGGACTTGTCCGAAGGAGGTATCTGAATTTCGGTCGAACGAGTCCCAGACGCGGATTGCTGAAAAACGGGTCGGTAAGCAGAACGTGGCCGTGATGCGATATGAGCAGGCCCGAAATACCGAGATAGGTCACATCGATCGACCGTCCTGAGTCCGGACATGCGCCGGGCTGACACTCCTGGAATTCTGCGCGCGACTCAACAGCGGAAGGGGAGGGCAGCGTCGCACGGCATCCCGCGACGCTGATCAACGCTATGACGAAATAGGGGACTTGTCTCAAACCAAACCGATTCTCGTGCGCAGTTTGACGAAACGCGGATCGTCTCGTACAAAATCATACACCGGGGCGCCGAGCCCGAACGAAAGGGTGCAGGCGCGCTCATCACACGCTTTGTTCAGCCAGCCGAAAGCGGCGTCGCGTTCGCCCAGGCAGCAATAGATCCAGGCGATGATCACGGGGCCAACATAGGCGCGCGAGGAGCGATCGAAAAGATCATCGAGCATCTTTTGCGCTGCTTCTCTCTCATTCGCGATCGCGTAAACGGCGCCGAGGATACCGCGAAGAAAGTTCGTGTCCGGAGAAAGGTTGACACCTTGCTCCGCATGAAGGATTGCCTGCTTGTGGTTTCCCTTTGCCGCATGTGACATGCTGATGCAGAGAAGCGAGAGCGCGGACGTCGGATCGCGCTCCAACGCACGCTCCGAGTCATAGATTGCCTCATCGAAGCGACGCGCGTGATAGGAGACGAGTGCCGAGATCCCATTCGCGCCTGCGGAAAACGGATCCAACTCCTGTCCCACACGTGCGGATTCTGCCGCTTCACGTTGGCGATTAGATGCGCTTAGCAACCACGCGAGAAAGTTGTGCGCTTGCGCATAACGCGGGTTCAGGTCAATGGAGACACGAAGCGATGATTCGGCGCCGAGCCAGTCCAGGTTCAGCAACTGCGCGAAACCGAGCGATGTCCGTGCCTCGGCGAGGGACGGCGCGAGCTGGACCGAGCGCGTAGCTGCGGCCAGCGCTTTATCGAGTACCGCTGCAGGCGGGAGGAATGCGTAAAGTCCCAAAATCGAGTACACGTCGGCAAGGCCATGATGCGCGAGCGCGTAGTCCGAATCCTTTTGGAGCGCGGCCTCGAAGTAATGAAGCGCCTTGTCAACCATTCCCGTGATATTCCATCTGTAAGAGCAGTGCTTTCCTCGCAGATAGAGCTCGTACGCCTCTATATTTTCCGTCTGGCGCGTGCCGAGCGCTTCGTTTTGGGCCGTCGTAAGCTTGACCTTCAGTCGCTCCGCTATTGTGCGCGCGATCTCATCCTGGATGGCGAAAACATCCTCTACCTCGCGGTCGTAACGTTCCGACCACAGATGATAGCCATCGCTGACATTGATAAGCTGCGCGGTAATCCTCACTCGCTGATTAATGCGGCGCACACTGCCCTCGAGGACGGTCTTCACATTCAACTGCTTTCCGATTTCGGCGATGCTGAGCAGCCGGCCTTTGAGCGCGAAGGCAGAAGTACGTGAAACAACCTTTAGGGTGGGTATGCTGGCGAGCGCGCTGAGTATTTCTTCGGTGATTCCATCGGAGAAGTACTCGTTCTCGGCGTTGGCGCTCATATTAGCGAACGGCATGACCGCTATCGATGGCCGCTGAACCTCACGCGCCATCGCAGTGTCCGCGCGCATCGGAATCTGAAATGCTTCGTCGCTGGGTGTGGTGACTGCAGCACGAAAGGTCTCGCGTGAAGTCGGCGTCGAGCGTGTGCTGACGCGCGCTGAGTTCGCGTTTAGTGCGCGTACGAACTCAACTGCTGTCGGAAAGCGCTCGGCTGGATCCCGAGCGAGCGCGGTTGTGACTACGGCATCGAGCCACGGTGGGGTGTCCTTCCGCAATAGCGAGGGCAACGGGGGAGCCTCTGTGAACCGGCGAACGAAACCGTCCTTTCCAGCAAACGGTGCCTTGCCCGTCAACATTTCATACAGGACGCATCCAAGACTGTAAATGTCAGTACGGCCATCGATCTCGCGGTCAGCCATGAGTTGTTCGGGGCTCATGTACGCCGGTGTTCCCGGACTGCTCGCGCCTGTTCGGGTGAGCTGACGAACGCCTGCCAGATCGATAACGCGCGCGATTCCGAAGTCCGCGACGACCGCGTGCCCAGCGGACAGCAGAATGTTTTCCGGTTTGACGTCGCGATGGATTATTCCCTGACCGTGTGCGTAGGCGAGCGCATCCGCAGCCTCGCACGCGATCGACACCGCAGCCGCAAGCTGTATCTGGCGCTCCCGATCCATCCGCGTGCGCAGCGTTTCTCGACCGACGTACGGCATCACATAGTAGAGAAGGGCCTCGACGTGTCCCGAGTCGTGCAATGGGAGGATGTTTGGATGCTGCAGACTCGCGAGCATCCGAATCTCGCGGATGAAGCGAAGCTCGCCGGTTTCCGAGGTGGGATCTGCGTTGAGGACCTTTAGCGCGACGCTTCGATCATGCCTCGAATCGCGCGCCAGATAGACCGTCGCAAAGGCGCCCTGCCCGATCTCGCGCTGAATCTCGTACCGTCCGCTGAGCGCCTGGCGCAATGGTGCGATCGGGTCGAACCCAACGGACGGTTCGTCGGGCGCGCCGGCCTTGACGGGTCCGCCGGGATCAGTCACTCACGCCGCCGCTACTTGCCATAACCGGACCTGCCCTTGGCGATGTTCCGCAACATACGCCTTCGTGGTCGAATGAGCCAGACAATTTGTAGACATGCCGTCTGTTGCACTCGGCCGTGCATCACTGCAGTATCTACGCACTGGAGATCGATCCGCTCACGTTTTCTTCAGGATGCTCTTATGTCACCCAGAATCGGCACAGCCCTTTTTGCTTTCTTTCTCGCGACTTCTCTCGCCGCGCAGACATCGACTCCGGCCTACATCGTAACTCGACTCGGCGTCGACACCGTCGGGATCGAACGATACACAAGGTCGAAGGACAGTGTCGAAGGCGATCTCGTTCTCAGGTATCCGCGCGTGAGGACATTTCATTATGTCGCTGAGCTCGGAGCGCGCGGCGAAATCAGGTCACTGACCACGGTCGTCACTCGGCCTGGAACGGATGCAAGCGCACCACCCCTCCTGCGTGCCGTCAGCACATTTTCGGACTCGGTTGCTGTCATCCAGGCCGAGCGAAACGGGAAGGCCGATACTGCTGCGAGCGGCCGCAAGATCTATCATGGTATGGTCGCGCCAACTCTCTTCACCGAGCCACCGATGTACGGGATCTACGAGCAGATCCTCGCGAGCGCGCGACTCGGACGCGACAGTGTCGCGTATGCTTTGGTCGGTCCCGGGAACGGCCCGGTTCCGTCCATCATTATCCGCCGTCGCGGCGCCGACTCGGTTGCTTTCACCAGCACCTTCTTTCCCGGTTGGACGGAAGTCGCGAAGGTGGACTCGCGTGGGCGCCTGACTGGAATTGACGCGACTGCTACTACGGTCAAGACGATCGCCGAGCGCGTACCATCGCTTGATTACGCAGGTGTTGTCAGCCGCTGGGCGGCGTACGAGTCATCGAGGGGTGGCGCGATCGGGCAGATGTCACCGCCCGACACCGTACGCGCGAACGTCGGAGGCGCGAACATCAGTGTCGCCTACAGCCGGCCGTTGAAGAGAGGGCGCGTGATTTTCGGGAATGTGGTTCCCTGGAACCAGGTGTGGCGCACCGGGGCGAATGCCGCGACAATTTTTACGACTGACAAAGATCTCGTCTTCGGAACTACCGTTGTTCCGGCGGGAAAGTACACGCTCTGGACGCTGCCGACCCCGACTGGTGCCAAACTCATCATCAACAGCGAGACGGGCCAGTGGGGGACCGACTACCATCAGGACAAAGATTTCGCGCGAGTGGACCTCAAAATGACCAAGCTCCAACAGCCACAGGAGCAGTTCGTGATCGGCGTCGTTCCGCAGGACTCAGGTGGCGTTCTTCGCATGGCTTGGGACGATCGCGAATTCTCCCTTCCATTTACGGTCAGGTAGGACATTGACAGATCCTCGGATTTCTGCGCGGAGTCAAAGTTGGCTGCGCGCGCTTCTTTACGGGTTCTTCGCGGAGCTCGCCACTGTTCTGACGATAATCCTGATTGTAGTGACATACCGTTATGTCGTCGCGACCGGTGCGCCCGCGGCAGATTACGCGGCGTTTGGCCTTCGCACGGGTGAAATCGTCGGGATCATCGGGGGGGCAGTGTACACGTTCCTCCTTGCGCGCCTGCTGATGAATCGGGTCTCGTCCGAATTCGTTACGCACGGTCTCGTGGTCGCCGCGACTGCGATCGTCTTCTCTGTCGGCGGCTCGCTCCTCGGCCATCATGGTGTTCCGGCGGGATACCTGCTCGCGTCCGTTCTCAAGCTTGCGAGCGGCGCCCTCGCCGGCTTTCTCGCGCGCGGGCGCCAACTGCTCATTGATCCCGCTTGACGATCAATTCGTGATCGTCAGCGGGATCGGGTTGTTGAGATAGACGACCTTTTCCTGACGCCGCGAATGTATGATGCGCCAGAACCAGTTCTCGTCGCGAGGCTGGCCACCGTGTTCCATTATCAGCTTGGCGAGGTCAGCGATGTCGTCCGGCGCCATCCTCAGGCAGCCATGCGAGGCAGCGTCGCCAAGACTGTCGACATCATCCGTGCCGTGGATGTAGTAGTCCGGATCGTGAAAGAAGATCTTGACGACTTTCATCGGATTTCCTGGATCGCCCGGACCTTTCGCGCTCTTGCCCTTTGCCCACTTGGAATCAGGCGGCCTCCAGCTCGGGTTCCAAACGATCTTCTCGATCTTGAAAGTTCCGATTGGCGTCGGGTATCGATCCTGCCCCACTGCGACTTTGTACGTCCGGACCGTTTGACCGGCGGCCGTGACGGTAATCGTGCGGGCGTTGAGATCGGCATGAAGGCTCAGCGGGGCATCTGCGTCGTCTGCCGGATCACTCGCGCTCGGAGCGTTGCTCGCTGTTTCGTCAACGACCTCCCTGCCGGCGATTGGAGCCGTCCGGGGAAGCTCGACCTGCGCCGAAAGGTTTGGCGTAACGGCAGCTCCGGAAACAAAAACACTTAAGACAAGAAGTTTTTGCAAATTCATCGGTTTTGTCGGGTTCGCGTTCACATGTCATGCTACATATGATTACAAGTGCCGTTCCACCGCGCCGGCTGAGCAATAGAATCGCCCAAGTGGCGATACATTTAGTCGCCCGTACAAGCCGCACACGGAGAAACCCGGATGACAACCAGCAAGGAAACGGAGTGGATGAACCACCCGCGCCTACGAAAACTCGTGACCGCGGTCAACGAGCTCACCCTCGCAGAGCGGATCACGCTCGTCAAAGGCTTGGTTCCCGCGATCGCAGACGAGCTCTCCGACACGGAGTACGAGCGGTTCGTCGACTCGATTCGCCTCAAGGGCGAGCGCTTTCACGAAGCGCAGTCACATCCCGGTGAGGGTCGCGCGGAGCGCAAGATTCCGGGAGAGCGCGACGTCGAGGGCCGCTAGGAGCCCAAGGCCATGACCTTTGTCCAGATCATCGGGATACTGATTGTCCTTGCGCTCTTATTTGCCTTGTACGCGGGCAACACCCGCGGGAAGCGCTGACTAGATTCCGAGCGCGAGTTGAACCGGCGCGCTCACGCCGGCAGCAGATCCGCCGGCGCAGAAAGGTCCTACGACGTTGTCCTGCGACGAGGCGGTTAGGCGACCACGGAATCGACACTTCCGCAAAACCTCGCCAACTGTCGCCAGCGCGGTACGCGGAGTATTGCACTTCTCGCTAAGGTGCGCGAGCACGATGTTGTTGAGCCCGGAATGGACGCTCTGACCCACCGCTTGCGCGGCTACACGATTGCTCAAATGGCCGAAATTTCCGGCGATCCGCCTCTGAAGCGACGGCGGATACGGTCCGGCCCGCAACATTCCCTCGTCATGGTTTGCTTCGATCACCAGCACGTCGAGCTTGTCGAGTGCTCGCGACACATCTTCCGGCACGTGACCCAGATCGTAAACGATTCCAGCTCGAGAGCCATCGAGAATCGATGTAACGATGACCGCAATCGGCTCACTCGCATCGTGTGAAACGGGTACGGTCTCGAGAAAAAAATCGCCGATCGTGACGCTGCTTTTCCTCGGAGTCAAAATCGCGCGTAGCCCTGCCCAGTCAGGACACATCATTCTGGTGCCCGCCGTCGATACGATCGTCCAACCCCATTTTCTCGCCGCCGCGGCGACGCCCTTCATATGATCGGTGTGTTCATGCGTCACAACCACTGCCTCAATGGACTCGGGCGCGACCCCAGCAATTGCCAGGCGACGTTTGAGGACACGCGGCGCGAACCCCGCATCGACGAGAATGCGAGAACGATCCGTTTCAACCAGGATGGAGTTGCCACTGCTGCCACTGCCAAGGACCCACAAGTTCATCAGCTTTTCCAACGCCTCTTATGCGCTTCAGCAAGCTGCTTTCGCGTGCCGTCGCCCAGCTCAACATTCCGGCGCTCCATAACGCGCTCGGCCACTGTTAGAAATCTAGCGATGTCGTAGGTGTCATAGGGCTCGGTCTCACCCCACGCAAAGGGCGGCACGACCTTGGGCGGCATTTTTCCACCGAACACGTTAGCGCCAGCGCCGATGACGGTTCCCGTAGTCAGCATAGTTCCGATTCCCGTCTTGGCATGATCCCCAAAAAAACTTCCGAGGAACTGCTGACCCGTGCTTCGCATTCCTGTTGGAGTCCAGAGCTGAACCGGGCCGTATGTATTCTTCAGGTTACTCGTAGTCGTGAGCGCGCCAAGGTTTACCCAGCGTCCGAGATACGAATGCCCGACGAACCCGGAGTGACCCTTGTTACTGTCACCGATCACAATGCAATTACTGAATTCACCCCGCACCTTGCACTCATCACCTATGGATGAGGCGCCGACGCGATCTCCCAGGATGTGCGAGCCGCGTCCAATGGCAACGGGCCCGACAAGGTAGGTGAAAGGTTCGATCACCGCACCGCGGCGAACGAGGACTGGTCCGGCGGTCGTATCGAATACAACCTGCGGGCGAATGTTCGCGCCGGCTTCCACGAAAACCTTGTTCTCACCGATGACCGCAAAGTTCTCGGAAGCGACGAGCTGCAACGAAGCGGCTCGTCGCGGAATGTCCTCGCCCAACTGATCGGTGAGCGAGCCGATCAGATCCCACACGTCATGAATCCAGCGCCCCTGAATTTTCCTGCCGCCGAGGCTGGTTTGGATCGTGCCGAGATCGAGGGCGCCGTTGGCGAACTGCGAAACCGGAATTCCGCGCGCAAGGCGTAGCGCGCAGGCGACGCCGTCGCACATCAGCAAATCAAACGCGTCGAGCTTTATACCGAGCGGGATGA
>CADDZN010000133.1 GCA_902812375.1 bacterium
CCCATTACCTGAGTCTCGTCAAGGAAAGGCTGAGCGAGCGCGAACAGAGGTTGCGAGCGTTCAATCGGGCTCTTACCCACGAGCTTCGCAATCTCATCGGCACCGTCGGTGGCGCGGCCGAAATTTTGGAGCTCGAGCTGACCTCCGAAGACCAGCGGCAGGCGATGGTCTCGATCATCGTGCGCAACTCTGCGAACATGAAGGTCGCACTCGAGAACCTCGTCGAGCTGTCGAGGCTCGACGAGGACGCTCGCAGGTCGAGGCATATTCAATTGCCGAAAGCGGCGGCGGAGGTGGCGCGCCAGCTTCGTGAGACGGCGCGTGGTCGCGGTGTAGACATCAGGCTTGCGCCGGATCTTCCCGCTGTCGATGTGAGCGCTGCCGCATTCGAGCTCTGCCTCTCGAATCTCGTAGCGAATGCGATCAAGTACTCAGATCCTGAAAAGCCCGAGCGCTGGGTGGAAGTACGAGCGCGAGTGACACCCGCGACGGAATCGTCCGCATCAGAAGCCATCGTGGAAGTGCGCGACAATGGTCTGGGAGTTCCAGAGGAGAGGCGAGGACGGCTGTTTCAGCGCTTCTTCCGCGCGCACGAGGACAGCCAGGAAGAGATAGGTGGAACGGGACTTGGCCTGAGTATCGTCAAGGAAACGGTGAGCGCATTGGGTGGCCGCGCTTGGGCAGAATTTTTCCCTGACGGAACCGCTTTCTTCTTCTCGATGCCTACGCGCCGAGCGACGGACGAGGAACAAGCCGGCGCCCCCGCGCCCGAAGCAGCTACTGTATCGGGCGGTCAAAGCGCAGAGGGTTCGGCACGTTGAAGGTGTAGTGCCACCACTCCTGGTCGTAGTTCAGGAACCCTCGCTTCTCCATTGCAGCCTTCAATTTCTGCCGGTTCTGAGCGGCCACACCGGTCGCGTTTGCCGTGTGCGCGGCGGCCGAGAACGTGTCGAATGGGGTTCCCATCTCCAGCTCGCGTCCCGTCGCCAGATCTATCAGAGTGAGGTCTACCGCAACGCCCAGATTGTGGCGCGAACGGCTCGCTATGTATCCGTTGGTGAGGAGATCCTCCCGATTCACTCTTCGCGTCCAGTCAACCATCGCGAGTGTCGCGCGGACTGGACGGTATGCATCGAAGATCTTGAGGCCCAGCCCCTCGGCGCGCAGGTCCTGCTCAACAAGTGCCAGTGCAGCGGCTGCTTCGCGTCTCAGAAACGCTCTGTTCGCCTCGTAACCGGGGAGGGGCGCGCCGGTAAAATTGTTGGGCGTCGCGTACCGCAGGTCGACGACTATTGTGGAGTCGAGTGAGCGGACGTCAGTGAGAAGGGTGTCCGCGACTGCATTCGGAGCAATCTGCGTCTCCGCGGTATTGATCGGCGGCGCTGACGTGGGCGCCGGCAAGTTCGCTCGCGGCGAAGCGCACGCGAGACCGAGTACAAGAGCGACGAGGATTTTGCGCATGCAATAACAATAGCGTTCGGCCGGTCATCGAGGAGTCTTTCCTCACGCCCGGCGAATCAACCATATTGGCGCATGGCAAGCGCGGTAGACTCGACCTCATCGCCCATTTCATCGATCGCGCCACGCGGCCATCGCGCCGCGGTCTTCGCCAGCTTCCTCGGCTGGACTCTCGACGCATTCGATTTCTTCCTCGTCGTGTTCGCGTTGACGGCGATCGCGAAAGAATTCAACAAAACCGATGCGGAGATGGCGCTGACGATTACAGTGACGTTGGCGCTGCGACCCGTTGGCGCATTCATCTTCGGACTGATGGCCGATCGGTACGGGCGGAAGCTCCCGCTGATGATCGATCTGGTCTTCTTCTCGATCGTGGAAGTGCTGTCCGGGTTCGCGCCGAACTACGCAACGTTCTTTCTGCTGCGAGCTCTTTTCGGAATTGGCATGGGCGGCGAATGGGGAATAGGTGCATCGCTCGCAATGGAAAAGGCCCCGTCCGGAAAACGCGGGATCTTGTCTGGCCTGCTACAGGAAGGCTACGCGACCGGCTATCTCCTCGCTGCCGTCTGCTATTTCTTCGTTTTTCCGCGCTGGGGATGGCGGCCGATGTTTTTCATCGGTGGCTTACCCGCCTTACTCGCTCTGTTCGTCCGCTATCGGGTACACGAATCGGAAGTGTGGGAGCGTACGCGCCACAAGGACTGGGCGAGTCTGGGCCGCGGAATCGTGTCGCATTGGAAATTATTTATCTACCTGACGCTCCTCATGGCGGGAATGAACCTGGTCTCGCACGGAACTCAGGACATGTATCCAACATTCCTGCAGCGCGACTGGGGATTCTCGGCACAAAAACGGGCCGCGCTCACTGCGTTCTCGATGGTCGGCGCGATCATCGGCGGGATATCGTTTGGCTACCTCTCGGACAGAGTTGGCCGACGCCGCTCGATCGTTCTCGCGCTCGTGCTCGCGATCGCGATGATTCCGTTGTGGGCATTCTCGCAGTCGCTCGCCGGGTTGGTGATAGGTGCGTTCGCCATGCAGTTCATGGTGCAAGGGGCGTGGGGCGTGATTCCGGCGCATATCTCCGAGCTTTCGCCCGACTCGGTACGCGGATTCATGCCGGGTTTCGCGTACCAGTGCGGAGTATTACTCGCCAGTTCGATCGGTTATCTCGAGGCATTGCTGGCGGCGCGGACGAGTTACGCGCACTCGATGGCGATCGCGGCGCTCACCGTCTTCAGTGTTGCGGCCATTATCTGCTGGGCGGGTCGAGAGAAGCACGCGATCGAATTCGGTTAGACTCGGTCGATTTCCTAGCCTCGCTCGATTTCCGCGGCCTTCGCCGCCAATCCGTCGAGCAGGGCGCGGACGTGCGCGGCACCTGTACGTGGATTCATCATCGTCACCCGCAAGACTGGTCTCCCACCCAAAACTGTGGCGGTAATCCAGCCGGTCCCTTCCCTGTTGTAGCGCGGCCGCAACTCGCGGTTCAGCGCGTCAACATGTTTTCTATCGGCGTCGCTCGCATCGCGCTCGCCCGATCTCGCCCAGGCCGGCAGATACCGGAAGCACAGAATGTTCGATTCCGGCTCATGCAGCGTCTCGAAGTCGTCTCGTTCCTCGATCGCCTCGAATAGAAGTCGCGCCGTATTGCACAGATGATCGTACAGCGCTCCGATACCGCGCGAACCGAAGCGCTGGATCACGAACCACAGCTTCAACACGTCGGCTCGCCGCGAGCACTGGAAGCTTCGCACTCCCTGATCGATGACGCGCTCAGTTTTTTCCGCGTGAAACAGGTATGGCGCCTGCTGCGCGAAAGCAAAATCGAGGTCACGCTCGTCGCGGGTCAGAACCATCCCCGCGGCGAGAGGCAGCAGCATCATCTTGTGTGGATCCCACGCCAGTGACCGCGAGTGCCTGAGTCCGTTGACAGCGCTCGGGGGATTGCTGGAGAAGAGAGCACTCGCACCGTGCGCGCCATCTACGTGCAACCAGTGTCCGCGCTCCGCACAGATCTCACCGATCGACTCGAGATCGTCGAACGATCCCGTTGCAGTTGTTCCCGCGGTCGCGACAACGGCCATGACGCTCTTCCCCTGCTCTCGGAGAGTGTCAAGAATCGACACAAGCTTGCCGACGTCCATCCTGAAGTTGCCCGATGGCACTGGAATACCGTGTTTTCGCCCAATCCCGAGCTGGCCGATCGCGCGCGTTACCGCGTAGTGAGCGTGCTCGCCATAGACCACGTACGGCGGGTCGTCCCCAACTCCATTCTCCCACACGTCAGGGATAGCGGCGTTTCGCGCTGCCAGCATCGCCGTGAAGTTCGCCTCGGTTCCACCGGAAGTCATGGTCCCACCCGCCGATGTGGGATATCCAGCAAGTGTCGAGAGCCATTTTACGATCTGGTGCTCGATGACTGTTGCGGTGGGAGACATCTCCCAGACCGCGAGCGACTGATTCATCGCCCCGATAACGCTTTCCATCCACACGCTGACTGGCAGCGGCGCGGATGTCTGGTGGCCCATGTACATCGGGTGATAGTACTTGTTCGCGTCGGCCATAACGTCTCGCTCGAGACGCGCAATGATGTCCCGCACCGGCCTTCCGTTTTCAGGAAAGCGCTCGTCGAAGCGACGCGCGAGCTCCTCTGGTGATCTGGGAGTCGAAACCTGTCCCGCGCCGACCCTGGTTGACTCGAAGTACCGCGCAGTTACCGCGGCGAACTGCTCTCCCACGTCGAGCGAAGCGTCGGCCTCAAGCTCGGCGAGAATGTCGTCTATCATGCAGCTAATCTATCGGACGCTCTCCAGGTTATTGCTCGAGCAGTCCGTTCTGTCGCACGAAGTCAGCGAGCTCTCCGCGCGATCCGACATTCAGCTTCGCGAAGACGTTCGAGAGATGAGTGCTCACTGTTCGCGCTGAGATCTGCAGCGCGCTGCCGATTTCCTTGTTCGACTTGCGCGTGGCGACCATTCTGGCGATCTCGATCTCGCGTCCGGTCAGTCCCGCGGCGCCCTCACTCACGGCTTTTGGAGGAGGTCGAAGGCCGAGCTGACGCATTTCTTCGCGCGTTCCCGCAAGCTCCACCGTCGCACCCACTCGCGCGAAAACGTCGTGCGCCCGCCGGAGCTGGCGCATGGCTTCTTCACGATCGCCAACTTCGAGGAACGCGCCCCCGAGCCGGCGTCTGATGCGCGCGGCCTGCGGGGGAAATGGGAGCGCCTCGAGTTGTTGTGCCGCCGACTCGAGAAGTTTGATCGCGCGCGACGGATCGTGATCGCGGAACCGCGCGAGCAGACCTTCGCAAGCATCAGCGTAGGCCAGGCCGAGCCGGTGATTCAATCGTCCCGCATCGCGCCTCATTCTATCGAGGTGAAGCTCCGCCGTCTTGAATCGCCTGCCACTCAGTGCGGCATCGCCAATGGTTGGCAGCAGCCATTGCAGCGCCCACACCATGTAGCCGGTGCGGTCGGCAATCGCGAGGCCCGCCTCGCCAATTCGCACAGCCTCGGCGGTATTACCTCTGGCCAGATAGTACGACGCCATGCCCAGATGCGCGGGAACGATTGATGGAACATCGAGAGCGCGCTCTCCCACGCCCTCGAGCGAACCAGCTTTCTCGGCGCCGGCGAGCTTCCACGCCTCGTCAAAATATTGTTTTGCCTTCTCGTCCGACCCACGCCACAGGTAAATCAGGCCGGACCATACATAGAGCCGGGGCAGCAACGTGCGCTGATTCAGACTCTTCGCCAGCGCAATCGCGCGCTCTGCGATTTCGATAGCCGCATCCCAGTCACCTGTGCCAGAATGGAACTGGACTCGGAGCTCCGCCGACCACAGCGGAAGAATTGGTGAATGCATTTGTTCGGCGAGCCTGTCGCTCGCGTCGAGATGCTCAAGGAATTTTGGCGCATCACCCGAGACACCCTCCAGCAATGCCATTCCCCAATGCGCAGTCCACTCGAGCATGCGCTCACGCGCGGCTTCGGCGTGTGACAATGCCTTTTGGCCGTGGTCACGCGCAAGATCGAGCGGTCCAGTCCACGTGTAGAGCAGCAGCAACGCTCGATGCGCACGCGAGAGGAGTGAATCGTTCCGCATTCCGCCCTCTGCCGCTGATGCAAGAGCTGCCTCAACCTCGGACTGAGCCTCTGTGAGTCGGCCAAGATCCTGTAGGGCAATCCCCCGAGCCAGGCGGAGACGCACGAGGGTGGCGCGATCGCCCGATTCACTCCCCTCGCTCAATCCTGTTGCATAATGAGCGAGTGCGTCCGCGTACCTCCCGCTCCAATAGCAGGCGAGGCCCATGCGGTGCTCGATGTCTGCGACGACTGCTTTCTCGCCGCGAGCTCGTGCCTGGTCGAGTGCACGTGTCCAGAGAACGAGGGCCGCGTCGTACTCTCCCAACCGCTGTCTGGTTCGCGCGAGAGTCG
Organism: bacterium; assembly: GCA_902812375.1. Taxonomy (GTDB): domain Bacteria; phylum Gemmatimonadota; class Gemmatimonadetes; order Gemmatimonadales; family Gemmatimonadaceae; genus UBA4720. The sequence goes on from CADDZN010000133.1 coordinate 5,898, forward strand.
TGAGGATTTCTTCGCGCGGAGCGTCAGAGATTCTTGGATCTCTGTCCAAATGTTCGAGCGCCGCGGCGAGGTAGTCGGCAGCCTCGCGGTTGGCGTACTTCTCGATTGCTGCGTGGCCGGCTGCGTGAAGATACCGTACCGCCTTGCGCCCAAGTCGCGGAGCGTGAGCGTGCGCGAAGTGCAGTGCCAGCTCGTCGGCGTGCGCGACCGCGGCATCGCCATACAGCGCCTCGAGCGCCTCAGCCACTATCGCATGCAGATGCCGAGCGCGCGCCTGCCCGAGCTCGGCGTAAACCACCTGCTGAAGCAATGGATGGGTGAAGTCGTACCAGATGTCATCCACATTTCCAGTCTCTTCGATCACACGTTGAGCGAGCAATTCCTCGAGACCAGAAATCAGATCCATCTCCGAGAGTCCTGACACGGTGGCCAGTGTCTCGTGCGCCGCGCGCGTACCAATCACCGCGGCGAGATTCGCGAGCGTGCGGGCGTTTGGCGTGAGACGTTCTACTCGTGCCTTCACTACCTCCCTGATCGTCGCCGGCAGCCGTAGGGTCTCTGTTTCCCATCCCATCCAGCGCCCGCTGCGCTCAGTCAATACGCCCGACTCGACGAGCGATTTGAGAATCTCCTCCACGAAAAAGGGATTCCCGCGAGTCCATTCGTACAGCCTGGTAGAAAATTGTTGGGTGGCGCCCCGCTCGGCTCCAAAGATGCGTTGAACTACTTCTTCAACATCGCTTTGTTGGAGCGGACCAAGCCGCTGAACCACTAGCGATCCCAGTCGCAGCAAAGATTGTTCGGTGTTTCGGAGAACGGGATTGAGCTCGCGCTCCGCTTCGTTGTAGGTGCCGAGGAGAACAATTTTCTGATTCGCAACCTGGCGCGCTACGAAGTGCAGTAGCTCCAGGGATGATGCGTCAGCCCATTGCAGATTCTCGAGCACGATGAGTAACGGCTGTTTCGACGCAAGCCGCCCGAGGAATTGCGCGAAGTTCCACAGTAGCCGAGCCTTGAGCTCTGAGGGAGTCGCGCCGGCGGATGCGCGATCCCGATCAGCCGGCAACCCGAGATTCGGGAAGATGTAGCCCAACTCCGCCGCGCCCCCGCGGGTGAGGACGGCGAGTGTCGTCGGCTCGAGATTTCTCACAAGTGGGAGAAGGGCGTCAGCGAACACCGCGTACGGCACGCCCGTTTCGACAGGGTACGCCCGACCCGATGCGATACGCCACCCTTGGGCTTCGGCCCGCTCAGCGACCGCTGCAGCAAGTCGTGTTTTGCCGATGCCACCTTCTCCGACGAGGAAGACGGCGCTCCCCGCGCCGCTCGCCGCGGCATCCGTGATTCTCGCGAGAAGCGCGAGCTCGGCTTTCCGACCCACGAGCGGCGCGTGCTCCAGTTTCGGCATGGTCGGCTGCTTCGGCATGGTCGGCTAATGTACCGGCCATAGTTTTGTGGAGCTAGCTCGGCTCCTCTCCCGCATTCTTCTCGACGCATACGACATCGCGGAAAACCCTGACTCCGACCGGTTGCCGCTTGGCATCTTAATCAGTCGATTCAGTCGATGCGTTAATTTTCACACCTAGCGAGCACTCATTCATACGAGGAACGGGCACTGAAGAAATCCGGCACCGGTTCGGACGCACGAAAGAGGAGACGACAGCGCGATGTTGATTCGCGAGCGAGTGCGCTGGAAGAAGCGACCAGGACCGCCAGCTTTGTGGCGCACGAGCTGAATAATTTGCTGACCGTAATTCAGATCAACGCTGAGTTTCTCACCGCTTCGACGCGCGATAACTCAGAGAGTGCAGAGGAGCTCGCGGAGATTCAGACCGCCACGAAGCGCGCGTCGATTCTTGCGCGACAACTGCTCGCGTCCTCCCGACTCGAACCGTTCGACGCGAAGTTGGCGGAAGCGTCCATCAAGAAGTCCTCATTGGCAGCAGCAGCAAAGTCCAGAGACATCGCGGACACCGTTCCTCGCGTCGCCGAAACAATTCTTCTCGTCGAGGATGAAGAAGCAGTCAGGTCGCTCGCGAAGAAAATTCTTTCTCAGAAGGGCTACCGCGTCCTCGAGGCGCCTGATGGAGCAATCGCGCTCCGCATCGCGGCTGGACACGTCGGTGAAATCGATCTGGTTCTCACTGACGTCGCGATGCCGAACCTGGGCGGGCGGGGAATGGTGGAGGAGTTGAGGGAACTGAGTCCTGAGATTAGAGTGCTCTTCATGTCCGGATATCCGAAGGAAGAAATCTTTCCGGATAAAGAGGTAGCGCGCGCGACTCCCTATCTACAGAGACCATTCACGAGGGATACGCTCTTCGCGGAAGTGCGTGGAGCTTTGGGTTATGCGCGCTGAACTAGCCACTAACACCAAAGAGGTCTAGCCACTAACACC
>CADDZN010000134.1 GCA_902812375.1 bacterium
CCTAAGAAAGATCCCAGCCCCGGCGAGATGCTCTCCTACGCCACGTTGAGCCAAAGCAGTATCCGATGCATCCGAGTAATCCGCTTCATCCGGATGAAACTTCCGTCTCGGTAGCCAGAACTCTTTGGTGTTAGTGGCCAGACATCTTTGGTGTTAGTGGCCAGTCGAAGCGCGAACGAGATCAAGCCCGAGGCAGCGCCAGCACAAAGCTCGAGCCTTTCCCCGGAGTGCTCTCAACTGTCAGATCGCCCCCCATTCGTCGCGCCAGGTCGCGGCTGATCGAGAGCCCGAGCCCGGTGCCCTCGTGCTTCGATGAATAATCCCGATTCACCTGGACGAACGGCTCGAAGATGACTTCGAGCTTGTCGGCGGGAATTCCAATTCCAGTATCATCGACGCACAGGTAGAGCATCGTATCGTCCTCGTGACACCTTAGCGATATCCGCCCGCCCGCCGCCGTGAACTTGATCGCGTTCGATAGCAGGTTGATGAGAATTTGCCTCACCTTGTCCGGATCACCGCAGGCTTCAGTCTCTGGGATGTCTGTCGCGACGGAGAAAGTCAGTCCCCTTTCCTTCAGTTGGGGCTCGACGAATTCCAGAAGTCGGTCGATGACGTTGCGCAGCCCCATTGGCTTGGATTCGATGGCGATGTGGCCAGCTTCGATCTTCGCGAAGTTGAGAATGTCGTTGATGAGCGAGAGCAGATGTCGCTGACTGCGATCAATGCGCTCGAGGTCCTGTCGCTGCTCCTGCGTTATTGGACCACGGAGCTCGAGCTTGAGGAGCTCCGAGTACCCCGCGATTGCGTTGAGCGGCGTACGAAGCTCGTGCGACATCGTCGCCAGAAACTGACTCTTGGCCGCGTTTGCATTCTCGGCTTCCTTTCGTGCTGCGCGCTCGCTCTCGACCAGATGCTTGTACTCGGTTACATCGATTCCCGCCGTGAGCCACAGGCGCCGCCCGTCGGGAAGCGTGCCGAGTGCGACGCGATGGAAATCCCAGATGCGGTCTGAGCCGTCAGCCACGTGCACCACGTGCTCACCCAGCCTTACCGATTCTCCCTCGGGTTGATCGAGCCCTTCAGATCCATGCGGCAAGATCGACTTGTCCCCAGAATCGGCAAACGCCAGCTCGGCCCACTCGCCGGTAGTTGTCACCGGAGTCGAGTAATACCCCGTCAGAGTCATCCACGCTTCACTGAGCTGGAGGATCTGTCCGTCGGACGCGTGCATCATCAGCGGATACGGCGCCGATTGCACCGCCGCACTCAGCCGCGTCTCGCTCTCTCTCACGAAATTTTCGGCGGTCTGCAGTTGCTCGAGATGCGCACGTACATCGAGTTGGCGCTGCCGTGCGCGAAGAGCGGATCGAATAACCGTGGTAAGTGTCGCGACGCGCACCGGACGCTCGAGCAGCGTCACGTTTCCCTTTTGTGCCACCCCTTCCAGCGTGCGCGGCAGCGAACCCGACAGTTCGCTTTCACCGGTGAGCAGCACGATCGGGACATCCGACCACGATGGCTGAGCACCGAGCGACTCGAGGAGCTTGTCCCGCGCGTCGCGGTCGAGCGCCTCTTCCGCGAGTAACAGAGCGCCGATCTCCTCTCTATCAATTCGCTCGCACGCGGCCGCCATGTCGGAGCATACGCACGGCGCGAGCCCCTCACGCGCCAGAACTTTCTCGACGACGCGACTGTCCTGTCCCGTCGGTGTCAGGATGACAACGGGAAGACTTTCAGTTTCGGTGTCAGGTGCTATCGCGATTGCGGCCATACTCAGCGACGTTGTCCTGTGGGCGATTCCTGGCTTCGCTCGACTGTTGCTCGATGCTACCGCGCTTTTTACCGTTCCCGTCGTCGTGGAGCAGTGGCGCCGTGGGTCCCGTGTAACTTGGGACGCCGGTCAGCACTCCCTGGAAATCACGCAGCGGTTCTCCCACGAACAATCCGCCCTTCTGCACTCTGCATTCGCGAATGGTGCGCTCGTGATCTCCGCTGCGCTTCTTCACCACTGAGATCGCCTGGCGCACGCTTCCATTCACCTCGAAATAGCGGAGCAGAATTACAGTGTCCGCGAGGTAGCTCACCTCGGCGGCCTCGTCCACCGGACTGCCGAAGATGCCGTGCTGCACGAGCGTCATGATGCACATTACGCCGTTGTTCGACAGGAAGCTGAGAAGCTCGTGGATCTGAATGGGCAGCAGACGTTCCTCGGGCATCGATTGCATGTAGCCGTTGATTGAATCGATGATGACCAACGTCACACCGTCATTTTCGACCGCTCGCACCACCTGGCTTGCGAACTCTCCTGGCGATAGCTCCGTCGGCTCGACTTGCACCATTCGCAACTGTCCCTTCTCGCGCGCCTCGTCGAGGCCCATTTCCAGAGCTTCGGTACGTTGCCTGAAGGTGCTCATGCGCTCGTCGAACAGATAGAACAGGACTTTTCTGCCCCGATCGAGCTCGGCACGCGCGAACTGGGTGCACAGAACGGATTTCCCGGTGCCTGCGGCTCCAGTGATGAGAGTGCTCGTGCCACAGGTGATTCCGCCACCCAGAAGTGAGTCCAACGCTCGCGACTCGCTGAGCAGGCGATCGTGAGAGACATCCACTCGCGGCTCGTCCTGAAGCACGCGTGGATAAACTTCGATTCCGCCGGTTTTGATACGGAAATCGTGGAAGCCGCCGCGGAATCTGATTCCACGCACCTTGGTTACCTGCAGCCGGCGACGCTCTGATCCGTACTCCAGTGCCACGTGCTCGAGCACGATTACCCCGTGTGCCAGACTGTGGAGCTGCAGATCTCCCTCCGGCGCGGTCTTATCGTCGAGCAGGATCACCGTGCAGTCACGCCCGTTGAAGAATTGCTTCAGCGCGAGAATCTGCCTGCGAAACCGCAGCGGCTCGCGGGCGAGGAGACGCATCTCCGAGAGCGAGTCAAAAACCACGCGCAGCGGATTGTGCTGCTCGACGGCTTTAAGGACTTCGTCGACCGTTTGCTGGAGCTCGACCTCGGCAGGATGAAAGATGGTGTAGGACTCCTCGATGTCCTGCGCGCCGTCTTTCGATAGCTCGAAGATGTCGATTCCGTCGAGGCTCCAGCCATGCGATCCAGCAACCGCCTCGAGCTCGGCCCGCGACTCTGACAACGTCACGTAAAGGCCGCGCTCGCCTTTGCCGGCACCCTCGATGAGGAACTGCAGGCCGAGAGTGGTCTTTCCGGTTCCCGGCTCACCGTCCAGCAGATACAGGTGATTCGTCGGCAGACCACCGCCAAGGATGTCGTCGAGTCCGGCGATTCCCGTACGCGCACGTGGCTGGTCTGGCGCAGTATCCACGGATTCCTGCGTTCGCACTGAATCCGGCGTCATTGTGCTGCTCACGCGCTCGCTATCCTCCTTAGAGCCTGAACCGCGTCAACCACGTTTTTCTTCGGAAACGCCGCAGCCATCATGATCGGCACAAGCTTGTCGTCTCTGTTGTACAGGTCATTGCCAAAGTACAACTGCCCATTGTTAGTGTATGCCGTGAAATAAGTGATGTAAACCGGAATCTTCTGCGGCACTTTCACGGCTTTGTTGTCCGGCGGATTTTTCATCGCCTGCTCTACCTTATCGGCGGGCCATCCGAGAACCCATTCGGCAAGTTCTTCGGGTTTCTCGAGACGAATACAGCCATGGCTGAACGCGCGCACATCCTTCTCGAATAGCTCGTGGTTGGGCGTGTCGTGCAGGTAGATGTTGTAGTCGTTCGGGAACAGGAATTTTACGTAGCCGAGCGCGTTCTTCGGTCCTGGCCGCTGGCGGACGTGCGTCTCTCCACCCTGCTGATAGGTCTCCATGTTCTGTGACGCGAGGTACGCCGGTCCTTTCGGAAAAATTTCCTTCGCGGCGATGCTCGGTGGAACGTCCCAATATGGTCGGAAGACAACGGTCTCCATTGAGTCCGCGAACACCGGCGTCGCTTTGTCCTCGTACTCTTGCCCGACGATCACCTTCATGTCGAGCTTCTTCTGTCCGCTGTCGAACGCCTCCAGTCGGAATGCGGAGACATTCACGAAGATGTAGCGCGTTCCGAAGTTCCTCGGCAGCCACCGGTACCGCTCCATGTTCGCCGCGATTTCGCCAAGCCGGTATGCGGCGGGAACGTTCATCGCGTCGATGGTTTCTTTGCCGAGAGCGCTGTCGACCGCGATGGAGTGTCTGGCCTGGAAAAGGGCGACCGCGCCGGCTAGCGCGTGGTCGTAGACGTTTGGCGAAGACCCGCTATCCCTCTGGACCGAAGAGATCATCGAAGCCGTATTGGGACTGGCCGCGGCTACGATTCCTTCCGCGGCCAGGCGGTTGCGAACCGCGGCGAGAAGAGCAGGACTGGCTTTCGCGCCCGGCTTCACGTTGCCGGACGAAGGTACCGTTTGCCAACCGCCTTTTGCGACGAGCACCCGATAATTCTGGAGCTGCTTCGCCAGCGCTGCGTAATCCTCATCCGTGGGACGCATCGTGGCAAGCGCCTTGTCGAGCTGCTCGAAGCGAAGATTCCGCACGAGCGCGCTATCGATGTTCTCCTCTTCCGGATTGACGTGCCACGCTTGTCCGACCACGGTGCGCGGATCGACTTGACCGGTCAGTAGATCTTCTCCGAGTGAAGTGTAGGACGCCGTAAGCAGAACGTCGGCGGTAGCGAGCTGGTCCGCCGTCGGGGTCTTGGTCTGCTTGAGCGCGCCGATCGCCTGCGCCAACGCGCCGATTGGGTAGTCATCCATCCGCATTCCGTCGGTGTTCGCGGCGAGAATCGCGTCGGTCAAAGCTTTGGTTCGCTTTTGGTGCAGGCCGTCGCTCGTCAGCCAGAGGGGGTTGTTCCCGTACAGCTTGTAGAGGCGCTTGGTGTGACCCCATTGGTCATCGTCGATCTGGGGCACCTTTGGACCGTTGAGCTTTTGCTGGATAAGGGCTTCGATATCCGTTGCTGGGACGCCCCGGACGGACGTGAGCTTGTCCGGCGACCAGGTCTGAGCGCTCTCTGTTTTTGCGGGTCGGGAGTCGTCGTTGGACCTGCAACCGAGAACCGTTCCGAGAGAGAGACTGAGCAATACGCAGGGTGGGGCGAGACGAAGCGCGGATCGGATCATAATCCTGGTCGGAAAAGTGGGTCCCATGATATGAAAGGGCGCGAGTGACGTGCTGACTATCCCTGCATAAATCCTGATCTCACACAACAGGGACGCGGGTCAGAATAGGCGAATTGCGGGCCATTCCGCCAAACGTTTTTTGGCCGGGTTGGAACATTGGGGGGCCACCGGAGTCCGAAAATATGTGGCGGCGGGGGATTGGTGGCGTCTTTCTTTCGAGGCTCTCGCTTGTACTCCAATTGAGGATCAATCGATGATAGCTCGTGCAAAAGCTCTTTTGGCTGCTACGCTGCTCGTTGCTGGCGCGGCTGCGTGCTCTGACGTCACGGGGAACGTCAATCCTGAAGGGCAGTTCTTCCTGATGACCGTGAACGGCACGCACGTGCCCTACTCATACACCGACGGCAATGGGAACAACATCTACGTCCAGAGCGACACCTACGTCTTAAGCACTGATGGCGCGTACAGTGAGACCCAGGTCTACCAGCTCAACGGAGCGACGCAGTTCCTCCGGGAAGACGGTACGTACACGCAGAGTGGCAATACCGTGTATTTCAATCCGACGCAGAGCGACTTCAGCCTCACGCCCTATCAGGGAATAGTGCGGAACAGCAGCTCCTTCGGCGGGTCCAGAACGCTCACCATCTCTCTGAATGGGTCGACCGCGGTCTACTCCGACTGAATAATAGGTCTACTGCACGCACCGGCCGTGCGGGTCGGGCTTCGCCTTATCGACCACAACTCGATGATCGAGGTTCGCCACCCTCGCAGCCAGATCGGCAACGAACTGCGACACCCGAGCCATGCGGTCATAATCGATGTACTGCGGCTCGTCGGTCACCTGGTGATAATCCGCGTGCCCGCCTGTGGTAAAGAAGATGATGGGAATCCCGTAACGCGCGTACTCGTAGTGATCGCTCCGGCAATAGATCACCTGCGGATGTCCGTTCGCGTCCATCGTGTAGTCAAACGCGAGCGGCCTCTTCTCGGACCGGTCGACACGCTCGGCCAGGTCGCCTAGCTCCGTCGACAAACGGCGTGAGCCGACTAGCTGCACGTAGTCGGTATTGCCACGAACCTTCCCGCCCTCTTTCTTCGAGCCCGTCACGTCCGACGCCGCACCTCTGCCCACCATGTCCATGTTGAGCTGCGCGACGATCGAATCACGCGGGACGGTCGGGTGGTCGGTGAACCACTGGGACCCATAAAGTCCGGCTTCCTCACCGACGTGCCACACGAACAGCAGTGACCTCTTCGGCTTCACTTTCTGAGCGGCGAAATACTGTGCGATCTCGAGCGCGCTGACACTGCCCGATCCATCGTCATCGGCTCCATTGTAGATCGAGTCGGGTCGCGCAGATGCTCCGTTGGTGCGACGGCGAATCTCCGCGAGCAGGGAATTCACGCGCGCCTGTTGCGCGGAATCGAGCTTGGGAGCGGGGTCGTCAGCACCCTCGATCCGGTAAAGATGATTCACCACGTAAATCGAATCGTGCGCCACCGGGTTAGTGCTGAACCCGATATGATCGTTGTGCGCGCCGATCGCGACGTACTCGCCGCGCAACCGCGGATCGCTGCCGGGTATCATCGCGACGACGTTTCGTGCCGGATATTTCACCGGTGTCTCGCTGAATCCTGGAGTAGATGTCACGGTCGCGCCCGGCGCTCCCTTCGCCGCGCTGTCGACGCTGGTGCCGAGGAGATCGCGAGCGACGCGCTGGGTAACGTACAGGAAGCTGGGGACCGACGCGTCCTCGTCTCCCTTCAACACTTGGTTCGGCGTCTGAAAGATCTGTAGCAACTGCGGCGGCGCCTGCTCCAGTGCGACCACGGCGATTCCCGCGGCGTTCATGAAGCGCCGCGTGATCAGGAAGCGATTGATTCCGCCTGGCCCGTTCAGGTTCAGTGCATTTGGCTTCGTCGCGAGCACTACGAGCTTGCCAGCCGCCGCCGCTGGATCGATGAGCGACGCCGAATCTCCCCACGTTCCACCAAACACGACCTGCGCGCCGTCGAGACTCCGCGCGCCTGGGCCCTGATCACGCAACACGTAATCCGTCCACGGCGTGTACGTCGACGAGCCCACGGTGAGCTTGCTCGCTGGGTCGAACGTCCGATCGACGACGTTCACCGTCTGGAAAAAAGTCCCGTTGTCGCCCATGGGAACGAGCCCAAAGCGCTTCACTTCACTGGCGATGTACTCCACGCCCTTTTCGTTGCCTTCGGTTGCGAGTAAACGGCCCTGCATGGAGTCGTCGGCGAAGATGTACAAACGAGTCGCCAGATCGGCGGCTGAGATCGCCGCGGTTGTCCTGGAGGGTACATGCGTGCGCGGGCGGAGCAGCACATCCCAGTTCGGCGGCGCGGCCCCGTCAGTCTCGGGGTTGGCGGCTTGCTGAGCGGTGACGGATCCGGCGCCGCATATGAGAGCGGACAGAGCGAACAGCGAGATTTTCTTCATAAATGGGGGAGGGTGGGAAGAGTGACTCGGCCGATGAAGGTTGGACACTCGTGACTGCAAAAAAGTTTTGGTCGGGCGCTAGCCGGCGACGTCGCTCATGAGTGCCACGATATTTCCCTGACCGTCGCTCATTTCCGCGATCCAGATCTCGCGCCCGTTCATTCGGGCGATCACGTGTGGCTCGTGCAGACCTTCCGCACCCGCTCGGACGATCCGCTCATAAGCGGCCTTGATGTCGGTGACATCGTAGTACAAAACAGGATGTTGCTGGTTTCCATCTTTGCCCTGGGCGTCAGGGCCTGCCAGCATCAGTTGGACTCCGCCACAATCGAAGAATGAAAGGGCGGGAGGCGCGTCGAACAGGTGTCGGAGCCCGAGGACATTGGCGTAAAAGCGCTTCGCGGTCGACACGTCGTGGACGGGAATCGCGATCTGTTTGATCCTGGAGAGCTTCTCGGGATCCGGCATCGCGTGAAACTACAACTGCTAGTCGGGTGGGGCTACCATCTTCGTCTTGGGGTTTGCACGCAGCTCTTTCTCGACCATGTCCCCGAGATCGCGCAATGTCTCGCGATCGTCCTCCGTGAATTCCCGCGGCTGCTTGTCCATGATGCACAGCGTGCCGACATTGTGCCCGCCCGGCCCTTTGATCGGATGGCCGGCGTAAAACCTTATCCGAGGCTCGTCGAGCACGATTGGAT
>CADDZN010000135.1 GCA_902812375.1 bacterium
CTCCAAGTCTGGTAGTCCGCAGTTAGCTAGTTCACTACGCCCAGACTTACCTCTTTGGCGTTAGAGCCACTGCCTGTGCTACGAATGCCAATAGTAGAGTCCCGACGTCGTAACCTGACGGACTGACATTCTAACTGACTTGGAGCTCTCGCCCGTTCAGTTGCAGTTTCAGACTCTAGACGCCCCGGATACCAATTATTGCCGCCTCAGCTCGATACTCCCATTCACGCTGCTCGCGCGTAAATCCCGTCCGCCATTTCCGATCGTCCCGGACGCGTGGCGCGGCCCCCACTTTCCCGAAAGAGTCATCGGGAAATCGCTATCGATTCCGCCATGCACAGTATCGAAGCGGAATTTTGCGTCGAACTGCGCTGGGACGTAAATCGCCACCGAGCCGTTCACCGTCTTGAAATCCATGTCATCGTCGCCGGAGAGCGAAGCCATCCGCGCATCGACGTTGCCGTTCACCGTCGTTGCCGTCACCGGTCCTTTCGACGTGTTGACATCGACACCGCCGTTCACCGTCGTCGCGCGGACCGGCCCGAGTGCGTTGCGTACGACCACGCCACCGTTCACCGTGTTCGCGCGAACTTCTGTACCAACATCGCGAACCGAAACTCCGCCGTTCACCGAGTGCGCCCCCACGCGCACCGTGCGCGGAACCTGCACCGTGAACCTCACCGAGGAGTGCGTCTCATTGTGATCATTATTGCGGTACTGCTCCATCCCGCCATCCTCGCAGCGGGAGTTGTCGTTCCAGATCGCGCAGATGGTCACGTTTCCGCCTTCCTGCACGACTTCAAAGTGAATGTCATCCATCTCCCGGCCGTTCGATCTCTTCTCCGCCACCACATGAACCATGTTGTCCGCGCTCGGTGCGAAATCGACCTGGCCATTGATGTTGAAGATGTGCATCCAGCGCCCCGCGTCCACGCGGCCGTCCCAGCGCCAGACGTTCGAGTCACGTCCGTATTGCTGCTGCGCGCCGGCCACTGGCGCCGCAAGCGCTATCGCAAGGCCCGCCAGTAATGTCGTCCTGTTCATTATTCTCTCCGGGTGGTTGAATCTGAGCCAGTATCGATCACGATGCGGCCACTGAAAGTCTGTGCGGTAACCCTGGCTTTGCCGTCACCGAGGGTGAACTCCATGCGGTCATTCCTCTTTCTTCCAATCGCCTGAACAGTCACCGGAAAATCCGTGCTGATGTCGCCGCTGAACGTCTCGACACTGAACTGTGCTCCGCTGCTTCTAGGGATATTCAGCCTCAGAGTGCCGGAGTGGGACTCGAAGCTGTATCTGCCGCCCGCGTCGATGCTGCCGGTATACACGATGTCGCCGCTCACCGTTTCCGAGCGCACATCCCTGGATTGAACCGCCCCCAACCTCACGTTGCCGCTGACGGAAGTGGCTTCGACATCTCCAGTCACCGAATCCACGCGCAAGCCTCCACTCACTGTCTCGGCGCGCAGGTTTCCATTGATCTGTGCGGCGTGCACCGACCCCGATACTGACTCGGCGCTCACTTCGCGGATACCGCTGGTAACGTCTACGTCGCCGCTCACGGAGCTCGCCTCGATCTCGCCCTGAGAGCCCGTTGCAGTGATGTCTCCAGACACTGCCTCGAGAATGAGTCTCACTCCACGAGGAACTGAAACATCGTACCTGGCGTCTCCAACGTTGTGGTGTCTGTGCCCTCTGGAGTCATCCGCATCCTCAACGCTGAGGCTCACTCTCGATGAATTGGCATCGAATTCGAGCGAGCCGTTATCGATCGACGCTACGACCTTGACGTCGGGGCGGTCCCAGCCGGTGACCCGGATTCTGCCCGAGATCAGAGAAAGGTCAACGGTGCCGCCGCGCTCGAGTCTCACGGTGGTATCTATTTGTGTGATCGCGCGATCGTTCTGCGCTTTCGCCGACAGTGGTACAGCCACCGACAGCGTCACGACCGCAACGCGCGCGAACTTCAGTGTGTTTGTCATTTTAGGTGCTTGCCGGCAGCATCGCCGCCGTGCGTAGGAGCTCGACTTTCTTGTCGAGCGCATGAGACAACTGCTCGGAGAGCAGAATGCTCGCCGGATCTTTTGCGAGAGCGGCTTTGCTCTGCTCGATGGCAGCATCGATTATCTGGAGATTCCGCTCGATGACCGCGACAGTCGAGGAATCGAGACGAGTCTTTTTCTGACTGACGATGGCCTGAAGCATCGCGATCTCTTTGCCGTAAAGAGCTTCGGAGCGCGGCACCTCCGGCTGCAGGTTCCGACTCACCGCCGTCACCCTACCACTCGTTGTCGATCTGAAACGAGCGCTCGCCGATACTCTCGTGTCCTGAGGCGGCGCACCACTATCCACCGCGGGGCTCGATGCTCCCCGACCCGGTGGCTCTGTAGACGCAACCACAGTCGAAGGCGGAAGGGCCAGCAACGCCGGCGACAGCGCTCCTTGCGCAACAGCGCCCGAATTGCGCGAATCGAACGAGCGCGCAGTAAGCGTGTAGGTGACGCCGGCGGTCGCTACGATGAGCGCCGCCGCCGCAACACCCATCCATGCAGGGGACACTCCCCTTTGCTTCTCCGGACGCGCCACGAGAGGAATGACGGGAGCTGCGATGCGTGCCTCGATCCCCGCCCACAGGTCTCGCGACGGGACAAGGTCCGGAAGCGCCGCGGCTTCCGTCTGAATCCTCTCGACATCCCTGAGCAGACTGGCGCAACGCACGCACTCTCTCAGATGCTGATCGACCCGCGCGCGCGCCTGTCCGTCGAGCATCCCCTCGATGTAATCCGAGAGCTCGGCGTCGAATGCTTCGCAAGTCATTATGGAGTTCGTCATCGTTCCAGTGCCTCTCTCAAAAGAAGTCGCGCGCGATGAAGCTGCGCCTTACTTCCGCCCGAGGTTATACCGCACATCGCCGCGATTTCCTCGTGCTTGTACCCTTCTATATCGTGGAGAACGAAAACCTTTCGCGCTCCCGCAGGCAGTCTGTCGATCGCCTGCTTCAAGTCCATTCTTTCCACGTGCATAGGCGCTCGCGCTGTTTCATCCCACCTCTCGGCGCCGTCTTCTTCGTTATCGTCGGTTCTCGAATCCCGCTTACTGTCTGTCTTTCTCGCGTTGAGGACGACATTCACCGCGAGCCGGTGCAGCCAGGTCGAGAACGCGCTTTCGCCCCTGAACTGCGGAAGCTTCTCCCAGGTCCTCACAAATACGTCCTGAGTCAGCTCCTCACCCTTGACCCTGCTTCCCGCCATCCGCGCGCAGAGCGAATACACTCGGTTCGCGTGTGCCCGGTAAAGCCGCTCAAATGCCTGGCGGTCCCCGGCCGCGGCCAGAGCGACGTCCGTGGTGTCATCCATCGCTATCGGAACTGCGTTCGATGCCGCCATCACCTGATCGTTGTCCGGACTTTGTTGCAAGATTGGATAGCTCGAACAACTCAAAGGTTTGAATGGCTGGCAATCGGCATTTCCGGTGGGCTGCAGATATGACAGCCGCTGGCAGCCAACGGTTTGAACCGATATTAGAGCTAGCCCGCGTTGCCCGTAACTATGCGCTCGAGCTCCCTCGTACACCACTCCATGGCTTCGGGGTGCGTCCCAACCAGCGTGACGTGTCCGACCTTTCGCTTTTCGGTCGGCGCTTTCCCATAGAGGTGCAAGTGGGCTCCCTCGACTGCCAAAACAGCCTCCCTGGCTGGGATGTGCCCGATGATGTTGAGCATTACGGTCTGGCCGCGTAATGCGGTGGTCCCGAGGGGCAGTCCGAGTATCGCGCGCAGATGGTTCTCGAACTGACTCGTCTCCGATCCCTCAATGGTCCAGTGACCTGAATTGTGCACCCGCGGAGCGATCTCATTGGCCACCAAACGTCCGTCAACGGCGAATAATTCCAGAGCCAGGACTCCCACGTAATCGAGCTCCGTCATCAACTTCCGGCAATTATCGATCGCGAGCGCACTCATTTCCGGAGTTGCGTTCGGCGCCGGTGCCGTCGATCTGCGTAGAATCCCTTCGCGGTGGACATTTTGGACGACCGGATAGAAAACCTCGCGCCCCTCAAGGCCCCGAACGCCGATTACAGATAGCTCGTGCTCGAACGGGATGAATTGCTCCACTATCAATCCGGTTTTTCCGAGCGCTTTCCACGCCGGCTCTATCTCCGACGCGGTTCGAACAACCGCCTGACCTTTGCCGTCATAGCCGAGTCGGCGGGTCTTGAGCACTACAGGAAATCCCATCCGTTTTACGGCATTCTCAAGGTCCTCCAGGGCGTCCACCGACGCGAATTCGGGAGTGGGAATCCCGAGAGCCTCGAAGAGCCGCTTTTCCAGCAGCCGATCCTGCGCCGTTGCGAGCGCTCTGATAGGCGGGTAGACACGTACCCTTTCCGCGGCGAATTCGACCACAGAGAGTGGAATGCTCTCGAACTCGTAGGTGACGACGTCGATATCCGTCAGAAAGCGTTCGAGCGCGGCCTCGTCGTCGTAGTTGGCGGCGACGAGCTGCCCGATCTGTCCCACCGGCGCACCCGAGTGAGGATCGAAGAAACGAAACTCGACACCGAGCTGATACCCAGCCAGCGCGAGCATACGACCAAGCTGCCCGCCGCCAAGTACTCCTACTCTCACTCGGTCGCTGCCGGGTCCGGTTGCGCCAGTACAGCGCTCGTCTGCTCGGCCCGGAATGCCCGGAGTCTCTCCCGAACATCGGTCCGACCGAGCGCAACAATGGATGCGGCGAGCAATGCCGCGTTTATTGCGCCCGCCTTCCCAATCGCGAGCGTTCCAACCGGAACTCCCGCGGGCATTTGCACGATTGAAAGCAGTGAGTCAATCCCCTGCAGTGCTTTCGATTCGACGGGCACTCCGAGCACGGGCAAAGTTGTCTTGGCCGACGTCATTCCTGGAAGATGCGCTGCGCCTCCGGCTCCAGCGATGATGACCTGAATGCCTCGCGATTCAGCCGACTGCGCGTACTCGAAAAGAAGGTCTGGGGTGCGATGTGCGGAAACGACCTTCGTCTCGTGCGGTATCCCCAGCGCCTCGAGAATTTGGGCCGCATGCTGCATGGTGTCCCAGTCAGACTTGGAGCCCATTATCAATCCAACAAGCGCATCCGCCAATTCGCGTCCTCGGTACGACGTCCCGCCTCGGCCAACGCGGCTTGAGCGCCTGTAGCTGCGCTAGAGCCGATCGTCGATCCGCTGCTCCAGATCTTCCAGTACTGCCTCGGTCTCGACGGCGATCTCGCTATCGAGATCATCTTCGTCTGGCCTGCCGACGTCGGCAAGCGCCAGCTCCTCCCGATCCTCCAGCTCTGTCTGATGCTGGATTTCCAAAATGAGATCACTGATGCGGCAGAAGCTCTTTCGGTGGTGCGGAGTGATTCCGTGCGCGGCAAGCCCGGCCACGTGTTCGCGCGTCGTATATCCGGCGTTGTGGTCCCAAATATAGTGCGGATAGCGGCGGGCGAGCCGAGTCATGAGGAGGTCGCGCGTGACCTTGGCGAGGATGGAGGCGCACGCAATGCTGAAGCACCTCGAATCGCCGTGCACGACTGCCGTATGAGGCACGGGTAGAGTTCGCATCGCGCGGCCGTCGATCACGACGTGATCCGGTGTCACCTTCAGCCGCGCAAGTGCGCGTTGCATGGCGAGCGCGCTCGCCTGATAGATGTTGATTCGTTCGATCTCTCGAACCGACGCGGCGCCCAGCCCGAACGAGACCGCGCGACCGCGGATCTTCTCGGCGAGTCGTACGCGTTGCGCGTGGGTGAGCCGCTTGGAGTCGTCAACGCCGGCAATCGCCCGCATTTCAGGAGGCATTATCACGGCGCACGCGACGACTGGCCCCGCTATGGGACCGCGTCCTACCTCGTCAACGCCAGCGAGTAGAGGACCCTTTGCGGCGCGAAGCTCGCGTTCGATGGTGGTCCAGCGCTTACGCCGTCGCACTTCGCGGCGCCAGCGAGCTAGCTAGGCTTCTGCTCCGGCCTCTGCCGGCGCGTCAGTACCCGGCACCACGACTTTCGCTTTGCGCTCTCTGATGCGGGTTGCCTTGCCGGTGAGATGACGGAGGTAGTACAGCTTGGCGCGACGAACGCGTCCGCGGCGCACTACGATGATCTCCGAGATCATCGGGCTATGGACCGGGAAGATCCTCTCGACTCCGACGCCGTTAGAGATCTTCCGCACGGTGAAGGTGGCGCTGACGCCGCTGCCGCGCTTGGCAATGCACACACCTTCGAACGCCTGGAGCCTTTCCTTGTCGCCCTCGCGAACGCGGACGTTGACGCGGAGTGTGTCACCGGCCCTGAAGGGAGGTACGTTGCGGAGCCACTCTTTCTGGGTTTCGATAAAGGGGTGCATATGACGCTCGGGGCTGGAGTTACAGCCTGGTAAAGACGTGTTTAGGAAGTTCTTGGGAAGCCTCGAAAGGTAAACCTCTCGCGAGACGAACGCCAGCGTTCTACTTTCGCGTTCGCTCGTCAGTTAGTCGCTTCCCTTCCTCGGCTCTCCAGCGCTCGATTCTCGCGTGATCCCCAGATAAAAGAACCTCCGGCACGGCATGTCCGCGATACTCGGGCGGCCGCGTATAGCTGGGCGCACTTAGCCCGCGTCCAGAAAAGGAATCTCCGCGCGCGCTGTCGAGGTCGGACATGGCGCCGGGGAGCAGCCTTACGGTCGCGTCGATGATTGCGAGGGCCGCGGCCTCTCCGCCGCTCAAAACGAAATCGCCAAGTGAGATTTCCTCGGTCGCGAGATGGTCGGCGACGCGCTGGTCAATGTCCTTGTAGTGACCGCACAGTAGCGTGAGCTCTTCGCCCTCGGCGAACCGCAGCGCGTCATCATGCGAGAAAACTTTTCCTCGTGGTGACAGGAGCACGACGGGTGGCTTGGCCCCCAACGACTCGACCGCCTCGAAAAACGGCTGTGGCTTCATCACCATGCCCGCGCCGCCGCCGTAGGGTGCATCGTCAACGGTGCGATGCTTGTCGTGGGTAAAGTCGCGCAGATCTACGAGGTTGTAGGTGACACTACCGGCCGCTGCCGCTCGCGACGGGATGCTCAGCCCCAGCGGGCCCCTGAAGAAATCCGGAAAGATCGTGACGACGTTGATCCTGAGCGGCATCACCTACTCAGCGGTCGCCGATTCGTCGTCCAGAAAGCCGAGCTTGTCATCGATGATGATAGTGCGAGCGTCGATATCCGTCCGCACGATGACCTCCGGACGGTAAGGGATGAGTACGCTTCCGCGCGACGTCTTGATGTCGAGCATGATTCCCTGCGGAAGCTCGTAATAGGTCGACACAGTACCGATCATGTCACCGTCCGGCCCTTCGGCTTTCATCCCGACGAGGTCGTGCAGGTAGACCTCATCTTCCTCGAGAGGTGGAAGCTCGCTGAATGGGGCGAGGACATAACGTCCCCGCCATAGCTCCGCGCTATCGCGGTCGCGGATCTCCTCGAACTGCACGATCATTCCTTTCTTGAATGGCCTCGAGGACGCAACGGTGAGAGTCGGAATTTCTTCTTCGCCCATCACGTCGTGCGTCACCGCGAGCTCGCCCTCGGCGGTGCCGGCAAAAACTCGGGCGCCGGACGCGAACACCACGTCCGGCCTGTCGGTGAAAGGCTCGACGACCACCTCTCCCCTAATCCCTTGTGCTTTGCGGATCAGCCCGACGATCGCGTACTCGGGCTTGGGCATTACGACTTTTGCGCCTTAAGCGCGGGTCGTGGCTGCTTCGTCGGTCTGCTCGCTGACCGGAACGGCCGTGGTCTTGAGCTGGATGCCGAGTCTTTGCTCGTGACGCCGTTTGAGTATGCCGGCGCGCCGCAGGAGCGAGCGAACCGTATCGGTCGGCTGAGCGCCTACGCCAAGCCAGTAGTTCGCGCGCTCTTCATTGACCTGTAGCGAGCCCTCACTCTGTCGGGGAGCATACTGGCCAATGATCTCGATGAACTTCCCATCGCGCGGGCTCTGTGAGTCCGCGACGAGAATGCGATAAAACGGCGCGTTTTTCCGCCCAACTCGGCGGAGACGAATCTTTACCATCTTTGCTGCTCCCTGAAGGGTGTTTTGGCGGGACGCGCCAGCGCGCCCCCGACGGGCTCCTCGCGTCGCCGGTGTTTCCGGCGCGCACCCGGTGCTACTCGTGGAAGTACAATGTAATCGGTACGGGGGGCTCGGGGTACGGGTCGTTGTGACTCGTACGCGGTGCGGGAGG
>CADDZN010000136.1 GCA_902812375.1 bacterium
GCACAACGCTCCGCGCCGTGGCGTGGAGCATCGATGCAACAGTCCAGATTCCAACGAACACCATGAACCCACGCCGCGTGCCAATTCGGTCGAATACTTTTCCCGACAGCGCCTGCGAGATCGTGTAGCCGAGCAGGAACATGGTGACGACCCGCGAATACGACACGTTGGACATGCCGAAGGTGTCGCGAATCGTCGGTGCCAACACGGACAATGTCTGACGGTCGATGTAGTTGATCACCGTCAGCATGCTGATCAGGGCGATGATCCACCACCGGAGTCCGCGAATCTTGCCTGGCACTTCGGTCACACGAAGTAGACGCCGCCGTTTATCTCGATCGACTCGCCGGTGATGTACGCCGCCGCGGACGACGCGAGAAACACTACCGCGTTCGCGACATCTTCCGGAGTTCCTTCGCGTCCAACCGAAGTTCTCGCCGCAACCGCCTTTCGGACCTCAGGCGCCGTGAAGGTGTCGTGGAAAGTCGTATCGATCATTCCGGGCGAGACGCAGTTCACCCGAATCTTTCGCGACGCCAGCTCCTTGGAGAGCCCGCGGGTGAGCGTGAGCACACCGCCTTTCGCGGTCGCATACGCAATTGAACCACCACCACCGCCGTCTCGAGCCGCGAGCGAAGACAGATTTACAATCGCGCCACCATCGGCGAGAAAAGGCGCAACTTCGCGAGTCACGAGAAACACGCTCTTGAGATTGAGCGCTATCACCTCGTCCCAGAAGCCCTCATCCATTTCAGCGAGCTTCTTGCGCGCGACGAGACCGCCAGCGTTGTTCACGAGAATGTCGATGCGGTCGCCAAAGGCCTTACGCGTCTCTTTGATCAAACGCTCGACCTCCGAACGCCGCGACACGTCCGCCTTGATCGTGCTTGCCTTCCCGCCAGACTCCGTGATCTCGAATGCCAGCGCTTTGGCCGCGGCTTCGCTTCGATTGTAATTGATCGCGACCGAGACGCCATTCCGCGCCAGCTCCCGCACTATTGCCTCGCCAATGTCACGTGCGCCGCCGGTTACGAGCGCGACCTTTCCTTTCAGATCTTTCACCATTTCCTCAATTGTTAGTGCGCAGCTTGAACACCTTCCACTGCGTAATTCCCGGTCCAATCGTACGCCCGACCATTGGCGACGACGTGATGATGACTCGTCGTCGACGGTGTGGAGTTGCTCACCATTACCGTCCAGTGCAGTCCGCCCTCACCCTCAACGTCGATCACACTTGCATCGGCATTGTCTGAGATGATTCGTACCTGCTGAAGCTTTGGCCGGGCCTGTTCCGATCTCTCCTCGGGCTCGCTGAAATACCCGTGCGGCTCGATCGCCGATGCGAACAGCTTCTGCTTGGCATGCGCCCGGATCATGAGCAACGGCTCGGAGATCAGATTGAAATTCGGATCGTGAGCGCCGGTACGACCGAAGAAAACCTGCGCGCTGTCGCCCGGGGCCGTTATCAATGAGTAATATCTGTTCCCGTCGAGCCACGTCATCCGTAACGGCTGTGGTGCTATGCCTGTTGCTTCCTTCCAGATGTGCTCGTATCCGAAAGCCGTACCGAGTGGCGTCTGCAGCGCCGAGTCGGCGGAATATTTGGCATTGGTGGTAATGAGCTGGCCACGAAAGTGAATCGGATAGTCGTAGGCGTGCTCCCGGTCGCTGTTCACGCGAAATAGATCCACTGCCACAGGATACGGCAGCCTCTGATCGCGAATGAGGAACATCGTTCGCTGCTCCGACACGCCCGGATATTGTCCGTCAGCGCTGGCGCTCATCACCTGGATCGACGCGTTCGTTGTACTGAAGAACCGGCGCTGTCCGGACAGGGTGTCAGCTACGCGCTCCTTCGCCAGACTCTGGCTCGTCTCGTCGACAACGACGGTGTTGTGCGCGACGGTTTGCATCGCGTAAGTGTCGTTCTCAGGCAGATAGCGTCCGCCAGACTTGGGCTCGATGTTGATCCACCGCGCGAACCCATAATCGGGAACGACTTCGCGTCCGTCGTCAAAGAAAATGAAGTGCAGCTCGTCGAAGTGGCCGTGGCCGCCGCCGTGAACGCCATACTTCATCAGGAGCATCGTCGCATCGCGTCCACGCCCAGCGCGAAGGATACCAAGTCCGCCGTTCTCACCCGTCGGGCCATCGGTGAACTCGACGCTACCCCAGCTCATACGCGGCGGCGTGGTCCTGCGCGCGAGATCTTGCGCCACCTCGAGCCCAGCAGAGTTCAAGATGACCTCGTTCTGAATCGCCGCCGCACCGAGCGCGTTCTCGTTCGGACCGTAGTGTTGATACGCGAGATCGAGCGCGAGGACGACTTCGGGCGCATCGATTGCCATCGTCCGCGACGCATCGTTGATCGGAGGAAATATTCCGTTCGGAAACGCCGTCTGGAGCGCTGAGTAAAGCGCCTTCTTCAGTATCTCGTTCCGATACTCGTAGATGCCAAGCGATGGTTGCCGCCGATTGATTGCTTCCGCGAACTGGAAGAAAGGCATCAGCGCGTATCGCACGTAGTACGGGCCTTCCATATAGTAGCCGTCCGGCGAGAACAGCAGGTCGAGCTGCCTGAGGAACCCGCCAGTGCGGTTTCGCTTCGTTCCGTACAGCGCGCGGTTCACGTACGAGGTGTCGCCCATCACGTAACCAATCGTGCCAACGGCCGCTGTAGCCCAGGTGCCGTGGTTATGGATGCGATCGAATTCCTTCGCCTGCGCGACTGACAGCCAATCTGCCATCGGCCTGAAGATGTTCGCCTCGAATCGCGCGCGCTCCGCGGCCTTGAGCCAATCGTAGACGCAGTCGTAAGCGATCGCCGTCGCGAGAAGCCAGTTCGCCTCGTTCAAACTCTGGTGAAATAATTTGCCCGGCGCCTGGTTCTGCGCCATCGGATGCGGTCCGAGCGTCGGATACAGCACGGCGTATTTCTCGAGCATGTCGCGAATGAAACGCGCGTACTTTGCGTCCCGCGTGATGGCGAACAACAGACCCGCATCTTCCATCTCGCGATAGTTCTGCTTGTGCCGCTCATGTGCGTAGCCACCGGCTTCCCCTGGTTGCGGCACATCCATTGGATGAGCGAATGCCGAATCCATGATCGCTCGCGCTTCCGCGAAGGAACGATCGAGCAGCGGCGTCTTGCCGAGCGCCCCGCGGATTGCCGCCGCTTCTGTGGGGCTGAGAAATACACTTTGATGGGTCTGCGCACCCAAGCTTCGTGCGGCAGTTGATAAGGCGAGTAATCCGATGAGCGCGACAATCCCCGCGCGCGGGCGTGCAACGATCGACATCATTGTTGCAGGTTCCGCCCAGGGTCGGGATAGAGCAGTGCGCTCCGATCTTTCGCGACTACGTTCCGCGGCAGTCTCGTCAGTACAGCCTCGTAGCGCGTAGTATGTAGCGCGTAATCCGCTCGGCGAAAATGAATGACGAAATCTTCGAGAGATATTTCGTCGATCTGCTGACCCGGCCATTTCTGCCCGGTCCCCAGGTAGCGGGCGAGGTTGTCGATGGCCGCGACAAGGCTTCCCCCTTCCGGCGCTTTGTAATTCCAGAGATCGACTCCTACTTTCTGGCCGATCTCCGCCAATCGGGAAAGCGCTTCCACATTGAAGCCACTGTAATGCATCGAGCGCGTGCGCTCGAGCTCGATTGGCTGCTGTCCATCTGACTTGATCTGCCAGCCAATTCTGGCCTTGGCCCCGGAGACGGTCTCGCGCGCCTTCGCCGTGTCTCCGATGAACAGCGCGTATGCGGCCGTCTGCGCGGCGTACCAGGAACCATGGTTGTTCTTCGCCGCCTGCTCGTGCTTTCCATTCGGAGAAGTCAGAAGCCAATTCAAATACTGCCTGAACCAATCACGCAGTTGCTGCTCGTCACTCGCCGTCCAGCTCTTCGACGCATTGAGCAGACCCGCTGCGTTGACCACTTCGATGAACCATCTCGTATCGATGATTCCGCTGCCGCGCTCCTCGTCGTTGCCGCGAACGAGCTGCGAGTAACGGAGATGCGGATTCATTCTCGTCGCCGGATCGAGAAACCAGGTCCGGATCTGCTGCGCAGCGCGGCGTGCATAGCGCTCGTTACGCGTGAAGTAATACGCGAGAGCGAGAGCCTGAACGTTGGCGCCCATCTCCGCGATCCGTGGCTGATCGAGATCACGCTTGCTTTCCGGATTCGTCTGACCGTCGCGACGGATGTACGGCAGCCCGTTCGGCTTGGTTGGATCAGGCCACCAATACGGACTCAGACTGAAGTAATCGTGTTTGTCGCCCGACGGTGGGAGGAGAGTGTGCTTGTCGGTGACGGCAACGAGTGGCGCATGCAGTGCGCGCGCCGCCTCGCGAAGCAGGTGCCTGTATGCCGGAGTTAGCCGTGCGTCGCCTGCTGCGATTCTCGTTCGGGCAGCCGACAGCGCGTCCGCCCGCAAGGTCACCGGCCCGAAGTACGTTGGCGCCGGTGTCTTCGCTATTGCTGCCGCTGGCGCGAGCGCAGCCAGGAAAGCGATACATGGGCGGATAACCGCCACCGCGACTACTCGCGGCGCCGTCAGGATCCTGACTGTTTGCAAATGCCGTCGTCCCACCCGGGGTTCTGCGTCAACTCCGCGTTGAGCTCACACGCGTGCACCGGAATGGGATACAGCTTCCACTTGTCGGGAATCGGACGCGCATCGAATTTCTCGACGCTACTCGTGAACGGGCTCTTGTTGAGCGTCGATATCAGCGCCATGTTCGCCTCGACACGCGCCTTTGCCCATGGCCAGTTGCGACGGTTGTCGAACACTCCGTGACCTTCGAGCGCGAACTCGTACCGACGCTCCAGGAAGACGCTGTCCTTGAACGCCGCCTGTGAAAGGCCAGCCGTGAGAGCCGGCACTTTCGCGCGAGCACGCACCGCGTTCACCGCCGCATATGCTTCTGCGTTTGGACCGGTCGTCGCATCAATCGCTTCGGCCAGTGAGAGCAGTACGTCCGCATACCGCAGGATGTCGTAGTCGGGCTCCTCGGCCCCGTTCGCCGGAGCATTCAGATCGAGATACTTTCGCGGAACTGGGCCCGTTGACCCATAGTTGGACTTGTTCTGAATCCCGGATGTCCATGCCCAGGTCACGGTCTTGCCTGCGTTAGTGAACGATGTCAGCCACGTTCCCGCTTTGCGGATGTCGCTGGGATTGTACGAATCGTAAAACGGACGCTCCGCTTGAAACTGGTTTTGCGCGCCCGTCTGATAGATCGGCGGATCGGTGATCGGCGCGAACCACTGGCTCAGATATCCGCCCGAACCAATGATCCGCACGTTTTGAATGGACCAGATGATCTCTTTGCTCTTCTCGTTGGAACCGTCGAACAGACTCGCGTAATTCGGATCGAGAGTGTAGCCGAGCGTTTGTACCTGATGAAACGCGTCGATAGCGCTCTGATAGTCCGCCGCGGTGCCGGCTCCCGTAGCTGCCGACTGTAGATATGCTTTTCCGAGGAGAGTAAGCGCTGCTCCTTTGGTCGCGCGGCCGAAATCGGAGCTCGGCCAGCTCACTGGCAGAACCGCCGCCGCTTCCGTGAGATCTTTCTCGATCTGTGCATAAGTGTCCGCCGCGCTCGCGCGAGAGAGTGTAGAGCCTTCAATCGTCTGCGTCGACGTGAGCTTGAGAGGCACTCCGCCGAACAACCCCGCCAGCCAGTAGTAATGTACCGAGCGAAGGAACTTTGCCTCGGCTACGATCTGATCACGCCGTGTTGGATCCATGTTGATCGCGGGGACGTGATCGATCACGGCATTCGCCCTGTTGATTCCGGAGTACGCCGCCTGCCACACCGTCTCCAGGTAAGGATGCGATGATGAGAACTGGGTGTTGTAATTCCCGATCAGGCTCCGTTCGTTTGCCGCACTCAACCTGCTCGTCGCGACTTCGGTCGGATACTCGATCAACATCGTCAGGTTTCGCCCGAGGTAATCGGAGTTCGAGAGCGGCGACTGCTGATCGACGAAGGTTGCGTACGCGGCAGTCAGCGCCGAGAGCGCATCAGTGGCGTTGCGGTAAAAATTCTCCGGCGCCACGAAATCGGAGGGAACTTCCGTAAGGAAATTATCGCTGCACGCGACTCCCGCTCCAAGCGCGGCGACGAGCGCGATGACTTTGAGGTTCTTCATTGTATTCCTCGTTGAAGCTTTGATTGCCCTGGTGGAAGCGGGCTGAATGTCGGAGAGTCGCATGATCAGAAATTCACGCTGAGGCCGGCGGTAACGCTCTTGGCGAGCGGGTACGCGCCGATGTCGATACCGCGATTGAGATTACCGACTGACTGTGCGCTCACATCAGGATCGAAGCCGGAGTACTTCGTGCTCGTCCAGAGATTAGTTCCAGTCAGGAAGACGCTCCCGTTGCTCGCACCCGTTCGGCCAAGCAATGTCGACGGCAGTCCGACCGACAGAGTTATCGTGCGCAAGCGAAGGTACGATCCGCTCTCGAGCAGATTGTCGGTGAAGTTGTTGACTCCGACCTGATTCGGGTTCTCACCAATCTTCGGATACTTCGCGTTTGGATGTTCTGGCGTCCACGCGTTGACGTACCGATCCACCGATAGGTTCACCCGGGGTGAGCTCTCGGTACGGATTCTGTTGACGTTCAGAATCTTTCCGCCGTGCACTCCCTGGAGCAGTCCAGTGAGCGTGACCGCGCGCCAGTTGAAGGTGTTCGTCATCCCGTAGGTATAGTCGGGAGTAGGATCACCGATGTCGGTGCGATCGTTGAGCGTGATCGTTCCATCGTTATCCAGATCGTACACGAGCATGTCACCCGGCTCGAAAGGCTTGCCGTTGAAATTCGTCCAGGTCACTTTCGCCGCAGCCGCGGCATCGGGAATCACACCTCCGCTCTTGAAGCCGTAGAACATTCCGATCGGCTTGCCGACTTCGATAAAGGTGCCGGGAAGGTTGTAGTCAGAGGTGATGAGATCGGCGAAGATCGTCTGCTGGCCGCCGAGTGAAAGCACCTTGTTGCGATTTCGGGCGTAGTTGAAGTTGGTGTGCCACTCGAGCCCGCCATTGCCATTGCCTTTGAGCATTGCGAAATCGAGCGCGACCTCGGTGCCGACGTTCTGCACCGACCCGCGGTTCGCGAGCGCGCTTTCGAATCCGGTCTCGAATGGGAGATTCACCTGCAGTAGAAGATCCGTCGTCCGTTTCTTGTACCAATCGACCGTCAGGGTTGCGCGGTTCCACAATCCGAGATCGATTCCTTCGTCGACCTGGTGCGTCGTTTCCCACGTCAGGTCCGGATTGCCAACCGCGACCGGGTAGTATCCCGAGTAGGGAGTGCCCCCGAAGCTGTAGCCCTGATCGTTCAGACGTGCCAGCGATTGATAGGGGCGGATCGAAGGATTTCCCACGACGCCAGTCGAGATTCGAAACTTTAGCTGATCGATCGCGCTGAACCGCTTCATGAATGGCTCTTCCGAAATTCGCCAACCAAAAGCTGCCGAAGGGAACGAGCCCCATTTCTTGCCAGCCGCGAAGCGCGATGATCCGTCGGCGCGATAGGTCAGAGTGAAGAGGTACCGATCCAGCAGCGAGTAGTTGAGCCGGCTCAACCACGACTCGAGTGTCTGCGTCGTCCGGCGTGAGGAGATGGTCGGACCACCTTCCTGGGTGCCGGCTCCGATGTCGAAGTAGCGCGTAACGTCGCTGACGAAGTTCGAGTTGCTCATGTTCTGGCCATCGACATCAGTCCGCTGGCGGCTGTATCCGCCGAGCAGCGTGATGTCGTGCACTCCGGACGTCTTCTGATACGTGAGGGTGTTCTCGTTGAGCCAGGAATAGGTCGTCGCGGTTGCACGCAACGCGAGGCCGTTCGACTGCTCTCCGCGCAGCGTGGTGCGCGGGTAGTAGGTATTTCGCCAGCGATCCGCGTAGTCGGCGCCGAGAGTGGTGCGGAACCGGAGGTCACGGAAAAGGCGATACTCCCCAAAGAGATTGCCGAGTACACGGGTATCGCTCAGGCTGTCGGTGACTTCACGCGCGAGCGATACGGGGTTTGGAGTCTGTGGCGCGTCGAGAAGATTGTTGTACGCGTTGAGATCGGTGTTGATGTAGGAGTACGTCCCGTCCGGCCGCTTCACGGGAAGAATCGGCACGTACTGCAAGGCGCCGCTCACCGCTCCCGCATTCGCGTTCTGCTGGCCGGCCGTCGGTGTGGACTTGCTGCGCG
>CADDZN010000137.1 GCA_902812375.1 bacterium
GAAAAGAACCGGGATCGCCACCGCCAAACTGAAAAGCGCCATGAAGCGGATCGCGAGCGACACGCGGGCAACGATCCGGTCGACAGTACGCCTGATAGCCGTAAGGTCGATGCTCGAGACGTTGGGAAAACGATTCACCACTGATCGCCGCAGCAGTGGAACCGAGGCGAGAGTCTTCACCTCGGCGAGTAGCACGTACTGCTTCGGCGCCGCCTGGAGTACGGGGGGCGCGAAGACGACGAAGAAGTTTGGCTCGAAGCGCGTCCATACGACTTTTCGGAGACTGGTGATTCGCGTAGGGATATCGACTCCCTGCACATTCCAGGTGATAATGTCGCCGAGCTTGACGTTGAGCTCCTTCGCGATGCCATCCTCGAGTGAGATCTCGCCTGTATCCTCCGCCGTTTTCAGAGCTTCCGCGCTGAACCACTTTCCGGCGACGACGGTCTCGCTGCTCGCTGGCTTGTCGCGATAAGTAGAGCGGAACTCGCGCCGGAGCGCCCACGAGGCGCGGCCTCTCTGACCTCGCGCAACCGGGCGCATGTCTGTCACCTTTTTGCCGTTGATCGCCGAGATGCGCATCGTGACCACGGGTGCGGCTTCGACGACCTCATTGTGGGCCGCGCGAATAATCGAGTCGACTCCGGCGGCCTGGTCCCCCTGAACATCGAAGAATACGACGTTGCCACGGGCCTCGGCGGCCGCTGTCGTGAATCGTCTCAGGATATTGTGCTGCACGAGAAAGAGCGTGCTCACGAGAAAAGCACCAAATCCGAGGGCCAGAGTGACTGCGCGAGTCTGATTGCCGGGTCGATAGAGATTCGCGACCCCCTGGCGAACGACGTACGGCCAGCCACCACGCAGTCCCTTGCGCGCCGCCCACGAGAGAAGGACGGCGCTTAATGTCAGTGCGACGATGGCAAACGCAGTAGCGGCCGTCATCGACAGAGCCTGTTGTGTCGTTCGCGCGCGCAGAAACGCGATACCAAGAACGCTCAATACGAGAGCGACATCTACGGCGATTCGCGGAACATCTGACCAGTGCATTCGCAGCACGTCCGCGTCGGTGTCGCGCCGCAAAGTCTGCAGCGGCGAAACATTGCGCAGCGCGAGCAACGGTCTCAATGCAAAAACGAGTGCAATCCAGCCGCCCACCGCCAGTCCAGTAAAGACCGCGACAGGTACGAGCCGCACGTGCACGTCTATCGGCAGGAATCCTTTCAGGGCATGTGGCAGAATGAACTGGACGGCGACCCCTAACGCGGCGCCAGCGGCCGCTCCCGCCAGTCCCATTGCCGCTGCCTGGACGACGTAGATGGTGAGCACCTGTCCGCTGGAAGCACCGAGGCAGCGAAGAACGGCAACTGTATCGATCTTCCGGGCAACGAATGCTCTGACTCCGCTCGCGACGCCGATCCCGCCGAGCAAGAGAGCTACGAGTCCCACGATTCCAATAAAGTTGGAGAGATTTTCGATGGCATCGGAAGTTTGCATCTCGGACTGCGTAACCGTCCGAACCCGCACCTGCTGCGCATCGAATCGTTGACGAAACGGCTTGATGAATTTGTCGGGGTCGACGCTGGGTGGCAGCTTGGCAAAGACCGCGCGATCCGCTGTGCTCCCGAAAACCAGCAACTGCGTCTCGGCCACGTATCTCGCTGGAATGAAAATCCTTGGACCCAGCATTTCCGCGATTCCCGCGGCTGACGGAATGTCTTTGATCGTAGCGATGATCGTGAATGTGCCGAATCCGAGCCGCAGCATGTCGCCGACATGCGCGTTGAGCGAGACGAGCAGCGCTGGATCGACGATGGCGTACGGTCCTTTTTGCAGGAGCGGCCATCTGCCCGCCGGGTCGGTGACGATTTCTCCGTAGAACGGATAGTTGGACGTGACGCCACGTACCTGCGCGAAGCGCGTTCCAGCAGTGCGCGGGACAACGGCCATCGACGGGAAGGTGGTCACCCGAGCGAATGACACTCCTCTATGTGCAAGCGAGTCGAAGAGCGAGTCAGTCGCAGGCGTAAATGGCTTTGATGAATTGAAGCTGATGTCTCCGCCCATCAGCGCACGTGATTGATCCTTGACCGATTGCACGATGTTGGCCGCGAACGAATCAATGGCAACCAGCGCGGCCACCCCGAGTGAGATGGAGGACATGTAGAGCAGAAGACGTCGCCGCGCGGTGCGGCTTTCTCGCCATGCGAGGCTCCAGATGTTCGAGGCCACAGCCTATCCCTGGGTTTCCCGGCTCGCGCCGGTGTCCTCAACGATTGCGCCGTCGAGCAGCCGGATCACTCTCGATGCCTTCGAGGCGAGGGAAAAATCATGGGTCACCAGCACGATCGTCGAGCCGCCGTCGCTGTTGAGCGACTGGAGGAGCTCGAAAATGCGCTGGCCGGTTGCGTTGTCGAGATTTCCGGTTGGCTCGTCGGCGAAGAGAATGCGCGGCGAATTCGCAAAAGCCCGCGCTACAGCCACGCGCTGCTGCTCGCCACCGGAAAGCTGGGTGGGGAAGTGATGGCCACGGCCGGTGAGTCCTACCCGATCGATCAGATCGCGCGCTCGCTCGGTCGCACCGGGGGTACCGCGCAGCTCGAGGGGTACCTGCACGTTTTCCAGAGCGGTAAGTGTTGGGATGAGCTGGAAGGTCTGGAAAACGAACCCGACTTTTTCCCCGCGGAGCCGAGCCCTCTCGTTTTCATTCAGGCGCCCGAGATCAGCACTATCGAGGAGCACAGTGCCGCGTGTCGGTGTATCAAGCCCAGCGAGCAGTCCGAGTAGCGTTGTTTTGCCGCTTCCTGAGGGTCCGACGATTGCGACGAACGCGCCTTGAGGTATGCTGAACGACACATCTCGCAGCACGGCGAGCTTTTGCTCACCGCTCAGGTATTCTTTAGTCACTTCACGGGCAATGAGCATGAAAGAATTCGGGTGTGAGTCGGAGCGGGCGACGCCATGATCCGAGGCGCGTCGGAGTCGCCGAGGTTGGCAGGCGGTGTCTTGTTGCTCGCGACGATAGTGGCGGTGCTTGCTTGTGGTTCGAGCGGTAGCGAAGAGAGTCCCAGAAATCCCCGAGAGGCGAAGAATAACATGAGTGTGGCAAAGGGGCGCGACATGGCTGTATCTAAATCGGCCGCCATCGTGGCAAGCCCGATAGACAAACCAGTGGTCCTTTTTTTCGGGACCAGCCTGACGGCTGGTTACGGGCTCGATCCGGAACAGGCATTCCCGTCGTTGATTCAGAAGAAAGCGGAAAGCGACGGCGTTCCGATCAAGGCTGTGAACGCAGGATTGTCGGGCGAGACGACAGCCGGAGCCGCTCGGCGAATCGACTGGGTTCTCAGAACGCCGGCCGATGTCGTAGTGGTGGAGGCGGGCGCGAACGATGCGCTCCGTGGGCTCTCGCCTGATGCGGCGAAGGCCAATCTGGAGCAGATCATCCAGAGGATCAGGCAAAAGCAGCCGCGCGCAAAAATCGTCCTGGTACAGATGGAAGCGCCGCCCAACTACGGCACTGCCTACACGCAGCGTTTTCGATCGATTTATCGAGACGTCAGCCAGAAGGAGAACGTCCCACTGATCCCGTTCCTGCTAAATGGCGTTGCCGGAATATCGCGGTACAATCAGGCAGATGGGGTACACCCGAATCTGGCTGGCGAGCGAATCGTCGCGGACAACGTGTGGCATGCTCTCAAGCCGATAGTCGCGCAGCTTGAC
This sequence comes from bacterium, assembly GCA_902812375.1. Classification (GTDB taxonomy): domain Bacteria; phylum Gemmatimonadota; class Gemmatimonadetes; order Gemmatimonadales; family Gemmatimonadaceae; genus UBA4720. The sequence continues at coordinate 3,721 of CADDZN010000137.1, forward strand.
CGAGGTTCGAAAAGCGGCTAAGTTTCGAGGCTGTTTACGTTTAGCTTCGTCTACGGTCGAGCCGAATGCGGTACGTTACCGAGCTCGATCGTTTTGCTTTGAACCCAGGTTCCGGACTACCGATATGGCAATGCCAGCCACCCAGATCAGGCGTGGAATGGTCCTAGTTTTCAACGGCGATCCCTGCCGAGTAGTGGAGTTCCGGCATCATACGCCGGGAAATCTTCGCGCGATGGTGCAGGCCAAGCTCAAGAATCTTCGTACGGGCAACAACTTCGAGCACCGTTTCCGTGCTGCTGATACGATCGAGAAGGCGTCGATGGAGACACACGATCTCGAGTTCATGTATCAGGGTGGCAACACCTATCACTTCATGAACACCGAGAACTACGACCAGCTCGAGATCGAGGAGGAGGTGCTGGGTGACAACGCGCAGTGGATGCAGCCCGGGATGAAGATCCAGGCGGAGTACTACAACGGCCGCGTGATCGGTATCGAGCTGCCGAACTCGATGGTGCTTCAGGTGGTGGATACGGCGCCGGTGATGAAGACCGCGACGAAGACGGCATCGACGAAACCCGCGAAGCTCGAAAACGGAGTCACGGTCAACGTTCCGGAGTTCGTGAACACGGGCGAGAAAGTGCGCGTAAATCCGAATACTGGCGAGTACATGGATCGTGCTAAGTAGCCTTGTGCTATGAGCTAGATCGTTGCGCGGCTACGAGAGGCGGGGTGTCCTCTTCGGCGCTACGCTCGCTTGGTCGGAGCCCCCAAAAGCGTTCGTTCGCTCCGCTCACTCACGGGTCTCCTCCACGCGCTCGCTTTGAAAAGCGCCTGTGAGGACATCCCGCCTCTCTTCGCCAAGCAAGCATTCTCGCTCGGGAATCTTCGTTGGCGCGCGATGGTACTCGCCGCATCTTGAGCGCGGCGGCAGAGAATCGAATCGCACGGTCAGCTTCGTACGAAATGGCGTGGAGGGAAGTCGGAGGGAGGTCTTGCAAGCGAATTTCAGCGAGCGACCAGGAGACCCGCGACCGAGCAGAGCGAGGGAGCGCAGTTAGGGGCTCGGGGTGCCCGCTTGCGGGCCCATGAGCGAGCGTATTCGCGCGGCAAGACCTCCCTCCGACTGACCGTCGAGTGATGTCGTCAAGCCGATAGCGCGCGGTTGATTCGATTGTCGAACGGGATTAAGATGCAGGGCGGTTTCTCATGGTGGCTGTAGCTCAATTGGTTAGAGCACCGGACTGTGGCTCCGGGGGTTGCGGGTTCAATTCCCGTCAGCCACCCCTTTCGAACGAAGTCCGAATGCGCGCCGTATTAGGTCCGTAGCTCAATTGGTAGAGCACCGGTCTCCAAAACCGGCGGTTGGGGGTTCGATTCCCTCCGGGCCTGTAAAAAGTTCGTGCTTCGAAATTCTGATCACGGATAGAACGTTGTGGTTGCGGCGCTATCGTCTAGGGGACTAGGACGGGGCCCTCTCAAGGCCCAAACACGGGTTCGAATCCCGTTAGCGCTATAGATGGATGAAGGATGCTCGCAAGGCATCGATCGGCCCCATCGTCTATCGGTTAGGACGGCACCCTTTCACGGTGCAGAGAGGGGTTCGATTCCCCTTGGGGCTATTGCGGGATGCGGGACGGGGGATGCGGGATGCGGGACAGAGTACGGTTGTGGTTTCCGCTTCGCTGCTGGATCGAGTACCACGGACTGGCTGACAACCAGTCCGCGATGGAAGGTGGAATGAGGAAGGGGTTTTCGACCCTGACTCCAGAGTTGGGGCCGTAGCTCAGTTTGGTTAGAGCACTCGACTGTCACTCGAGAGGTCGCGGGTTCGAGCCCCGTCGGCCCCGTGTTTGAAACGAGCAGTTCGGAATCTGCGATTGCGAAAGTTGCGTCAGTCGCAAAGACTCCAAGCTGCGAATTTGGTTGGCCCTGGTGGTGAAATTGGTAGACACGCCATCTTGAGGGGGTGGTGCCGAAAGGCATAGCGGTTCGAGTCCGCTCCAGGGCACTCTGAATAATGGAACGATCCGTTTGCTGCGAGGCTGAGTGGCCATTGCCTTTGACTGTAAGGTTTTGAGCCACAGGAATCTTCCATTCCTACACCGTCGGTGGACGGGCCATTTGCTAGAACTTGCCACAGTAGCTCAGGGGTAGAGCACCCGATTCGTAATCGGGCGGTCGTGAGTTCAATTCTCACCTGTGGCTCTCCGGGATTTTCAAGACGGCGCAGATAGTTACATCGACCCCCGCCATCGCGCGCCAGGACCCGCACAAGTGGATCGTCGCCGGTACCGTGCTCACCGGGACGATCATGGCCGTGCTCGACTCGAGCATCGTCAACGTCGCGCTGCCCGACATGTCGGGAACCCTGGGCGTGACCATCCAGGAAATCACGTGGGTCGTCACTGCCTACATCCTCGCCCAGGTGATCGTCATGCCGATCACAGGCCTTCTGGCCGCACGCTTTGGGCGCAAGCGTTTCTACATGACCAGCGTGCTGCTCTTTACCGCATCGTCGATGGCGTGCGGACTCGCGCGCAGTCTTGGACCAATGGTCGTCGTGCGAGTTCTCCAGGGCTTCGGCGGCGGCGTTCTCCTCACCGTATCGCAAGCAATTCTTCGAGAAAGCTTTCCGCCCGAAGAACAAGGCATCGCGATGGGCCTCTATGGACTCGGCGCAGTCCTCGCCCCGGCGTTCGGGCCCACCCTTGGCGGTTGGATCACCGATCAATATTCGTGGCCGTGGATCTTCTACATCAATGTGCCGATCGGTGTGATCAATCTGATTCTCGTCAGTCGCTTCATTGAAGATCCGCCCTATCTCGTTCGCGAGAAGGGCTACATCGATTGGCCCGGCCTCGGGCTTCTGGTCGTTGGGCTTGGCGCTCTGCAACTGATGCTCGAAGAGGGCGAGCGCAACGATTGGTTCCAGTCCGGCTTCATCCTTCGGCTGGCGATCGTCGCCGTCGTCGGACTTTCGTTCTTCGTCTGGCGCGAGCTCACCACCGACAAGCCCGCGGTGAACCTCCGCATCCTCAGCAATGTTTCCTTCAGCTCGGCAACCGCATTGGGAGGAGTTCTTGGGCTGGCTCTAAACGGGAGCTTGTTTCTGCTGCCTGTTTTTCTGCAGAACCTGCTCGCGTTCAACGCGATGCAGGCTGGCTTTACGATGATGCCGCGGAGCCTCGCGATGGCCGTGCTCATGCCGATCGGCGGACGCTTCTACAATCGCCTTGGCCCGCGCGTACTCGTAGGTGGAGGATTACTCATCGCCGGAGTCGGCTTCTACACGATGTCGAAATTGACGACGAGTGTTGGCTACTGGGATCTCTTCTGGCCGCAGCTTTGGCAAGGGGTCGGCTTCAGTCTCATCTTCGTCGCGCTCAGCACGGCCGCTCTATCGACGATTCCAAAACCGCGCATGACCGCCGCTACCGGGCTTTACAACGTCGTGCGTCAGGTGATGGGCAGCGTCGGGATCGCAATTGCCGCGACGACGTTGACCAGCAGCACGGTTCGCTACAAGGCAATTCTTTCCGAGGACGCCGGCGCGTCGAACGTGGCGCGGCAATGGGTAAACACGACGATCGCGGGAATGATTGGTAAAGGCGCCGACGCCGTGACGGCAAGGGCTCAGGCGCTCCGCATGCTCGACCGTCTGATCGGTCGTCAGGCGGCAGTGTTGGCCTACAATCACGTCTTCGTTCTGGTGTCCGCTCTGTTCGTGATTGGATTCCCGCTCGTGTTCCTGCTTCGCCGCGGTACACCGGGAGCCGAGGTCGAAATCGCGATCGATTGAGTTATCCGCACCTTTTCCCACGGCGCGGGCGTCAGTACTTTCCGGGAGTCGCGGGCGTAATTCAGTTGGTAGAATGCCAGCTTCCCAAGCTGGACGTCGCCGGTTCGAGTCCGGTCGCCCGCTCTCAAAGCGCTGCAAAACAAGAGATCGAATTCGGGTGCCGGCTCGGGTTTGACTGCAAGGTCAAAATATGACTACCGGCCGGGAGCCGTTGGTGGAGCGGCCCAGGGCTCCGCGCTGGCTGTTTCTGCGCGCGCATTTGCACAGGGGCACGCGACAGTAAGGCGACCCACTTCCGCAACGCAAGACAATCTTGCCGCGCATTGCACAAACGAAACTTCCTCCGTTCCCCTTCCGCTCATACGTGTTGAGGGACAGCCCGCGCGCAGCCCTGGGCCGGCACGCCATCGGCCCCCGGCCGGTAGTTTTTATTTGCAGTCAGTCCTCCGGCCGGTAGTCATATTTTGACCTTGCAGTTAGCTCGGCCAGTATCACCCGTCTTCCGCGACGGCCCGTCACATCCCGCTCGGGTAAGTCTCCGGAGCCTCCGCCCCGACGGCAGCCGGCATGTGCAGCGGATCGACAGCATGCGTCTCGTCAATGAACATGAACGCATCGTACCGGCGCGGAATGAGAGTAGGAACATAGTTCCCCCACCGCTCCGCGCGTCGGGCATGCGCATCCGCTGCATC
>CADDZN010000138.1 GCA_902812375.1 bacterium
ACCATGTTCTTTGCGACCGCTTTGAGCGCGAGCGGCACGGCGGTCAGATACAGTATGAAAAGAATCGCGAGGAAGATGGCGAGACAGATCATGATGATCGAGATCGCTCTCACCCAGTTTGTACGCTCCCGTGCAATTGCCGAACAGAGTACCAGATAGAGGGCGAGCGTCGGAATTGCCAGACCGTTGATTGTGGCGGAGACGGTGCCGAACTCCCACTCGGGCACGCCGAACCGGACTGGGTACCAGCCAAGGGCGATGTCGATCACGCTCATTATGAGATAGGCGATCCCCAGCCATCCCAGCAGCTTCCAGCTCACGAGACTCACGCCGGCATACTGCGATGAGGAAGTTTTCGCGACGGTTGCGCCGCGACCCGAGTCGTGCGGAATCAGGACAGACATAGAAGCCCGTTGAAGAAGTTGGCGAGATGGCCGGTGACGACCGGCGGAATGATAGAAGGAAAATGGAGAGAGCGCGAGAGTTTGGTGTCGACTGCTCGCCGCCTTCCGACGCAGTGCCCCGGTTTTTGCCTTCACACGTCGCGGGCTCAAACTTTTTTTGATTGCCTTCGGAAGGCGCCACTGACTTTGGCACCACGTTCCGGATACCGGTAACGCAACCCGTTTGGTGGAGACTCCGTTAGTTGCGCACGCATCACCCGGAAAAAGCAGTCGCTATTCCAGCCTCTCGAGTTCTTGCAGATAGTGCGACTCCGCATGGTTCGATATCCCGCTCCGCGATATCCGTTTTAGTCGTCGACGACGACCGCAGCCTCAGAGAAGGCTGCGTCAGTTACTTCCAAGTCGAAGGTTACGATGTCACGCCGGTAGGTAGCGGGTCGGCGGCTCTCGAGCTCGTTCGTCGACGCCGCTTCGACATCATCATGCTCGATCTTTACATGACCGAAGTGGCGGGCATGGAGATTCTCCGCGCAGCGCTCGCGGCAAACCCGGACACGCTCGTGGTCGTGATGACCGGGAACCCGAGTGTCGATTCCAATCTCGAGGCACTGAGAGCCGGAGCATGGGACTACATGCTCAAGCCCTTCACGCCCGTACATCTCGACGTGCTTGTCGGAAGGGCGCTGCACGCGATTGCGACCGCCAGGGAAGCGCGCGGGAACGTCGCCAATCTCGTGAAACAGCACGGGAACAGCGATCTCGTAACGTGCCTGGGAACGGCGCCTTCATTTCGTGAAGCGGTGTCGCTCGCGCTCAAGGTGGCGCCGACCAACGCATCAGTGATGTTGTGCGGCGAGAGCGGCACCGGGAAGGAAGTTCTCGCGCAACTGATTCATCGTCACAGCAGGCGCGCGGCCAAGGAGCTGGTTCCGATCAATTGCGCGGCCCTGCCCGAGAATCTCCTTGAATCAGAGATGTTCGGCCATCGCAAGGGCGCGTTCACCGGCGCCGATCGCGATAAGCCGGGTCTGCTGGAAGTCGCGAACGCGGGCACGCTTTTCCTCGACGAGATCACCGAGATGTCGCAGCGTCTCCAGGCAAAGCTGCTGCGCGTGCTGCAGGATGGTGTCGTCCGGCGCGTCGGCGCCGAGTCACAGCAGACTGTAGACGTGCGGTTTCTCTCGGCGACGAACCGGAATCCACAGGAAGCGGTGACCAGTGGCGTTCTGCGCGAAGATCTTTTTTACCGCCTGAGAGTCGTGCTGATCAAGCTGCCACCGCTCAGAGAGCGGGTGCAGGATATTCCGCTGCTCGCGTCGCACTTTCTCTCGTACTACTGGGATCGCCATCGCCCGCGCGAAGCGATGCCCAAGTTCACATCGGCGAGCCTCGAGCTGCTGCGATCGAAGCCATGGCGCGGCAACGTGCGCGAGCTGCAGAACGTGATCGAGCATCTCGCGGTGCTTGCTGAGGCGGGCCAGCCGATTCAGCCACACAACATCCCGTTTTACGAGAACGGCACCGGCGACTCGCCCGACGCCAGCATACCGCCTTCGCTCTTCGAGGAAGGCTACCACGCCGCACGCGAAAAGCTTGTCAGCAATTTCGAGAAAGCCTATTTGTCGCGGATCGTGGATCGCGCCGGTGGCAACATGTCGAAGGCAGCGCGGTTGGCGAGCGTTGACCGAACGACATTGTACCGCCTGATCGAGCGATACAGCGTTAGCCGCGACGAATTCGCTGACGCGGACACCGCCTCGTAGCCAGCGGGAGCGATGGAGGACAGCGGGGCTGTTTCGGGGTTGGATGATCTGAGCGAGCCGCGTCTGTCCGAGCCGGCGGTTGTTCCCATCCGTGTCCCGGAAGTCACGGCTGGCGTCTGGAGAGCGTTCGACCGCGCAGTTCGCGATGCGCGTGAGACTTTCGCGAACGCCGTCTCGCCTGAGGATCTATTTCCGTTCCTCAGCGCGATCGAGGACGCCGTTCGTTGCGTCGTCATCGGCGTGCATGCTGAGACACCATCGGTGCCGGCATCGGTCTCGACTACCCAGGTTCTGGAATGCGTGCGCCGGAAGTTCGTCGACGAAGTCCAGTCGGAGCCAGCAGCCGAGGCCCAGCAGGCAATCCACATCCTCAGTGCGCTCGGCAAAGTGCAATTCCTGCTGGATGTCGACCGGCCCGAACGGCCACCGGAGCTACTGGCTGGACGCGACACCGCCGCTCTTCTCATCGAGATCGCGCACGACATGCGCTCGCCGCTGGCCGCGATCCTTTTTCTCCTCGACATGCTAAGGACAGAGCGGAGCGGACCGATCAACAATCTTCAGCGGCAGCAGCTCCGTCTGATTTACGGCGCATCGCTGGGGATCATGCAACTGGCAGTCGACATGATCGATTCGGTGCGCGGGTCAGGACGCTTGACTGCGGAGTCGCCGGGCGAATTCTCGATAGCGCAGTTGTTCCAATCGGTGCGCGACATCGTGCTGCCAATGGCGGAAGAGAAGGGAGTCGAGGTGGAGCTCGTTCTTCCAGCGGCGGACCGTCGCATTGGTCTGCAGGCCGCGATCAACCGGATATTGCTGAATCTTACCAGCAACGCGATCAAATTCACCAACACCGGAGCGGTGAGGATAGCGGCGGTGGATTTATCCCACGGGAAGGTGGAGTTCTCGGTGCAGGATTCGGGTAGAGAGATTCCACCGGAAGTTCTCGAGCAGCTATTTCGTCCGTTCCGCCGATCGGACGTGCGGCGCGCGCGCACCTTCTCGAGCGCAGGGCTTGGTCTTTCGATCTGTCACAAACTTACGCAAGCCCTGGGGAGCGAGCTCAGAGTGACGACGACGCCGAACAAGGGAACGCGGTTTTCTTTCGCGCTCGACCTGCCGCCGGCGGACGCCTGAAATAAGACAGGTCCGCTGCCAGCGATCTCGGGCGTTTTTCCAGCGGCACCAATCTCGCATTTATTTCTTTGCAACTGATTTCAAACCCAGCACATTTTTACCAGGTCCCCTTCTATGCAGTGGATTCCACGTCTATTCAGCGCACTAGTTGTCGGTTCGGTGGTCGCCGCATGTGGAGGGGGGGGCGATGGCCCCGCCGGGCCCGTGCCTGTTGCCAATGTACACGTAACGGTCTCCGGGAGTCTCTTCGAGGGTGCAAGTGCACAGGCGCAGGCGGTGGCGGTGGACGCTTCCGGATCTCCGCTTAGTGGACGCAGTGTCTCGTGGTCGTCGACAAATCAGGCCGTCGCGACGGTGGATGGGTCGGGGATGGTCACTGGAGTGAGCGCCGGCAATGCGACGATCAACGCGACCAGCGAGGGCAAGACCGGTTCGGCAACCGTTACGGTGACGCGCGATCCAACCGTCGCCTCGGTAGCTATCTCAGCATCCGGAAACTCGATCCAGAGTCGCGGCAATCTGCAGCTCACGATTGCAGTGAAGAACGGACGTGGGCAGGACCTTTCTGGCCAAACCATCACCTACGCGAGCTCCGCAACCTCTGTCGCGACTGTCTCGGCGACGGGACTTGTGACATCCGTAGGTCCGACTGGTACAACGAATATTACGGCAAGCGTGGGATCTGTTACTTCGGCGCCGTTCGTTCTAACGGTGACTCCGGGGCCGGTTGCAAGCTTGACTGCAGTCACGGGTGTTCCAGCCTCTGCGCAGTTTGGGAGTACGAATCCGATAAGTGTGAAAGCGACCGATGCCGCCGGGAATGCGGTGCCTGGCGCCGCCGTATATTTCGCTCTAACGAGTACAATCGGCGGCAGTGTTACCGCGAGCGCAACTTCTGATGCCTCTGGCATCGCAACAGCCTCCTTTACTTTGGGAACGGCGGTTGGCACATACACCGCGTCTGCAACGGCTCCTGGAGCAAGCAACGCAGTCTCATTTCCGGCGACACCGACGGGATTGGGAATACTGTCGGGGAATAATCAGACTGCGCCGGTGGGAAGTGATCTGACAGTCGCCGTGAGACTCACTGATGCGGCCGGCAATCCGATCGTAGGTGTGCAGGTGCAGTTCAACGTTGAGGGCCCGACGGGGCCCGAAATCCATCTTCAGCATACTGACGCCAACGGCGTTGCGACCTACGATAAATGGCAAATAACCAAAACCGGAGAGAACGATCTCATTGTGAATTACGGAACTCTCCCACAACTTACGATCAAGGCAACTGGAACCTGAGCTCGGCATGGGAGGGGCGAAATCGCCAGAGAAATAATTGAGCTGACCGCTCCGGTCGAGAGAGCAATCCTCGTCGGAGCGCCGCGCAAAGGATCCAACGCGAGACATGCGGTAGCCGAGCATCTCGAAGAGCTCGAGCGGCTGGTTGATACGGCGGGCGGCGTTGTCGTTGGAGAAGTCACGCAGCAGATCGACAAGCCGAATCCCGCGACGTACCTCGGCAAGGGAAAAGTCGAAGAGCTCCGCCTCGCCATTGACGCAAAGAATGCGTCGCTCATCGTCTTCGACGACGAGCTCTCGCCATCACAGGGAAAGAACATCGAGGATGCAACGGGCCAGCGCGTGCTTGACCGTGCCGAGCTGATCCTCGACATCTTTGCGACGCGGGCGCGATCGAGCGAGGCGAAGATGCAGGTGGAGCTGGCGCAGCTTCAGTACATGCTGCCGAGGCTGACCCGAATGTGGGCACACCTCGAGAAATTCCGCGGAGGTATCGGCGTGCGAGGTCCCGGTGAAACCCAGCTCGAGACCGACCGGCGCCTGATCAATCAACGCATCAAGCTGCTCAAGAATCGGCTGGATGACGTGCAGAAGTCGCGCGAGGTGCAGCGCAGCGGAAGGCGGGATGCGTTTCGCGCATCACTCGTTGGGTACACGAACGCGGGAAAATCTTCGATCCTGCGCGGAATCGGACACGCGCCGGAGGTCTTCGTCGAGGATCGTCTTTTTGCGACATTGGATCCGTTGACGCGTGAGATCGACCTCGGCGAGAACTCCCACGTGCTGCTCACCGACACCGTTGGATTCATTCGGAAGCTGCCGCACAATCTCGTCGCGAGTTTTCGCGCGACGTTGGAAGAAGTGAATGAAGCGGATCTCCTGCTGCACGTGATCGATGCGAGCCATCCCAACTGGGAAGAGCAGCGACAGGTCGTCGATCAGGTGTTGGCGGAACTGGGTGCGAAGGACAAGCCGGTGTTGTACGTCTTCTCCAAGATCGATGCGCTCGGCGAGGCGGATCTGCGGGCGCTGCGCGAGCGAATCGGGAATCTGCTGCCGAATGCGGCGGTGTTCGTGAGCTCTGTCGCGGAAGATGGACTCGAGCCGCTCCGTCGGGCACTCCTCGCGCGAGCGCGCGTCGGGACGGAGATCGCCGAGGTGAGGCTACCGGCGGAAGATGGGAAGTTGCTGGCGGAGATTTATCGTGGCGGCAACGTGCTCAATCAGCGGAACGACAACGGTGAGATCATTCTCCGGGCGCGGCTCGACGAGCAGCTCGCGCGGCGGATCAGGAGCGCGGGCGCGACCGTAGCGTACGAGGGGCGAGACTCGTAACGTTTGCGCGTTGCGGACTTTTACTGGCTATAGATGATCGTGTACGGTCCGGTGCTGCCGCAGCTCGTGTAGTCAGGAAAGCGCCGATGCGCGACGAAAGCCGGATTGCCGAAATAGGTGCCGAGGCTCGCGGTGTCGACACCCCCATCGATCTTGAGCACGATCTGGTTGGAGCCTTCGAGGAGAGAGTAGGTGCCGGTGTAGCTCGCGAGGGTCACGATGAAGGGACTCTGGAGCGGGACGTAGCCTCTGTCTTCGCTAACGGCCGAGGCGGAGGTGAAGGTGAGCTTGCTCGACTCCATTTGCGCGCAGCCGGTTTGGGTCGAGGTGGAGGGCCAGCTCACGATCCAGGGTGCGTCACCGGGGACTACTACGGCGTTGTAGACGCCGGTTAGTCCGGTGAAAGGTGCGGTGGCGTCGCCGCCGCAGGCTATGAGGACGGCGATTAGCACGAACAGGGATTTTTTCATTTGGTCCAGCTCGATCCGGTGTGTCTGGACAGAGTGCAGGCTGGGTGCCAGCAAGCTTCATCGAGGAACTGTTGCTGTGACGAGTTCTTCTGCGCGCTCAAATCCGCGAGGGTAAATTTGTGTCGCATATGAAAAGCCGTCGCGTAATAGTCGTCGGCGGCGGAATTGTCGGCCTTGCCGCGGCGTACAAGCTTCTGAATAACAATCCTGAGCTATCGGTCACGGTCCTCGAAAAGGAAGACGCTGTAGGGCAGCACCAATCTGGCCACAACAGCGGGGTCCTCCACGCCGGTCTGTATTATCAACCTGGATCGAGCAAGGCGAGACTGGCCGTCTCCGGGATCCGCGAGATGACGCAATTCTGCCAAGCGGAAGGCGTTCCTCACGAGATCTGTGGAAAGGTCGTCGTTGCCGTAACAGAAGATGAAGTGCCGCGGCTTCAAGACCTTCTGGCGCGCGGTACGGCGAATGGCCTGCGAGGACTCAAATGGTTGAGTGGCGCCGAGCTTCGTGAAATCGAGCCTCACGCCGCCGGCGTCGCGGCGGTGCAAGTGCCAGAAGAAGGGATTGTCGACTACTCAAAAGTCTGTCTTGCGCTCGTGAGAAGGATTCGAGGGCTTGGCGGCGAGGTGCTAACGAATTCCGGAGTTCGGCGGCTGGAAAAGAATGGGGCGGCGTGGATCGCGCATACACCACGCGGGGACGTCGCCGCCGACGTGCTGCTTAATTGTGCAGGTCTCCAGTCGGATCGAGTCGCGCGCATGGCCGGCCTCGAACTCTCCATGCAGATAGTTCCCTTTCGCGGAGTGTATTACAAGTTGCGCGCCCACCGCACACATCTCGTGCGCAATCTAATTTATCCGGTCCCAAATCCGTCCTTTCCATTCCTTGGGGTGCATTTCACGAGGATGATTGGCGGTGGAATCGAAGCCGGTCCCAACGCTGTACTCGCATTGTCACGTGAAGGCTACCGGTTCGGGCAATTCTCGCTCAGGGATCTCGCACAGTCGCTGGCGTTTCGCGGCCTGTGGCGATTCCTAATGAAGTATCCGGGCGAAAGCTGGAAGGAGGTTCGCCGATCTTACAGCAAGGAGATGTTTTGTCGTGCACTCGGCCGCCTCGTGCCGGAGATTGCGACGGCCGATCTCGAGCCAGGTACTTCCGGCGTGCGTGCGCAGGCGATGTATCCGAACGGGGAGCTCGTTCAGGATTTCGTGTTTGGCGAGGGACCGAATCAACTGCATGTGCTCAACGCCCCCAGCCCAGGTGCTACGGCCTCCCTCTCTATCGCTGACGAGATCGTCCGAAAACTCGAGCAGGTGATGTCCTGAACTGACAGTCGCTAATCTTGGCAATACACACCATTCGCTGTCGGTGAATTGAGAAGTCGCTGTGGCAAGGCGCATCCCGCGGGAACGTTGCAGTTTGCCTCGGCGCCGTCCAGGTTGCTAATCTGTAGAGTTGCGAACCGTTTGCTGACTATTCTTGCGCCGATTGAGACTTCCTAAATGAAGACTGCACTAATCACCGGGGTTACAGGGCAGGACGGTGCCTATCTGGCCAGGCTTCTCCTGACAAAAGGGTACATGGTGCATGGCCTCAAGCGCCGCTCCTCGATGTTCAATACGCAGCGTGTGGACGGGATTTACTCCGATCCCCACGAAGTGCAATCGCGTTTTTCGATGCATTATGGAGACCTCACAGACGCCACCAACCTGATTCGTATCATCCAAGAAACCCAACCGGATGAGATTTACAATCTCGCCGCGCAGAGTCACGTACAGGTGTCGTTCGATACACCCGAATAC
>CADDZN010000139.1 GCA_902812375.1 bacterium
CCTCCGTAGAAGGCGGCGAGCTGCGTCAGGTTCACCGTCTCGATGTCGGGGCCTATGCTTCCATCGCTGAAGGCGAGCGGCATCCACGGCTCGAAGCGCGCAATGACCTTTGGCTTTACCTCGGGATGCTTGTAGAGATAGTAGTTCAGTCCGTCGGCCCACGCGTCCATCACCGACCGCAGCCAGAGCGGCGCCCGCGAGTAAAGCGCCTTGAGCGAATCCGGATTGTTGATAAGCCGCATCCTGAGGTCGCGATAAATCGCGTCTTCCCCTTCGGATTCAGCCGCGCGTCCCAACGCGTCGAAGTAATTCGTCTCGACGCGATTGAAGTCGTCCTCGGCCTGAGCGTAGAGAAGGCCGAACACCGCGTCGGTGTCCGTCTTTCCCGAGATGTGCGGAATCCCCCAGTCGTCGCGCGTGATAGTGACGTTGCTTGCTTCGCGCGACCAGCGGGCGAGGTCAGCACTAGTTGGGGCGGGAGTTTGCGCGGCGGCGGTTGAAGCGAGCGCCGCGCAGAGAAGAACGAGTGTGGTAAACAGTTTCGTCATGTGTGAACAATAATCCCTGCACAGGCGAAATTATCGAGTTTGCGCCGTTGGGTACACCAACGGTTGTTCTCAGGACCGCAACAGCCTTGGATCGAAGTCGAACGGCTCAACTGCTTCCACGATCAGGCGTGCGAAGTCCGGATGTTCCGGATTGATGAGGACATCATTACTTCCCGCCACGATCGCACTCGGGACCCTTAGAGCCAGCGAAAGACCGGATCTAATCCATGCGTCACCAACTGCTTGAACAGATGGTGGTATGGGGGATGAACTCCACATAGGGGGGAGGTCAGACATCTTTAGGTCAGCTACCAGAGCGTCCGGGATCGTTGCAGTGATCAGAGAATAGGAAGGAAGAATTGTAGCGTCTTTGAGATGAACGAGAACTTCCAGTACCGCTAGCGCGGAGTTGTCCGCGGCGTAAGCGACACGGGTACGAGGGCTGTTCCAGCGAGCGCCGTAGAGACGTGCTCCCTCACCATCAAATGCATTCGAAACGTATTTCGTTTTGGTAAGGCGCCAAAGCTGCATCGCCTAAGACGGAATCCCGTGCTCCAGGCGGCCAATCAAGTTCTCGACTTCGATTGCACCCACATCGGTCGAAGCAAACTCGAGCGGGCGTCGGCCTCCGAGAGCAAGCACGGGACTCGTAAGCCATTCACGAGCGCCCTCCGCGTTACCCTCGAACAACTCGATTGCTCGTGCAAACACTCGCGAGGTGCGAGCGAGGCGATCGGACTCGTCCGGCTCGAATCGGCCAGCGGACTTCCTTCGAGCGAGAGTTCGCTCTGGTATCTCGACTATTTTCGCGAGAAGCCGGTATGGGAGCTCTGTATTACGCTGAAATCTCTCAAATGCAGTGTAGGTAAATCCGCGCTGGACCTGATCCATCGCGTGAATCGGGTCGTACCGCCGTAAGCCAAAAAGGGCCAGGTAATAGTGACCCCCGCGGTGGCCGGACCGAACTTGAGCCCATAGCTCACTGATATCGGCAGGCTGTCGCTCGGCTACGGCCGCTGGATTAGCTCGGGGCTTTGCCATATGGCGTAGTATATACTGCCACTTGGCAGAATGCAAGCGATCTGTTACCTGGTACCGGGCACTACCGCTCTTGACCTCCTCAACATCCACCCGTACAACCAAATCACAGCCCCGACAAACCCAATCACGCCAAGCCAGGACGACAACGCAAAATTCTCGGGCACCAGCGCAATCGGCGCGTCCTTCGAGAAGCCGACGATCAGTCCCGCGTTCAGAACTCCCCAGATGCTCTCACCCACGATCAGTCCCGACGCCACTAAGGTGCCTAGCCGCTGCGCGCGATCGGGATTGGGCATCCTGCGCGTCCGCCGATCATACCAGTGCGAGAGCACCGCGCCGATGATCACCGCGAACGTTGCCGACATCGGTAGATAAATCCCGATTCCCACAGCCAGCGGTGGAATGCGCAGTTTCTTCATCGCGCCGAGCGCAGCATCGAGCAGAATGAGACCAACGCCGCCGAGCGCACCAATCCCCAACATCTTCCACTCGAGACTTCCGCCAATCACGCCCTGCGCAAGCGCCGATATCAACGTCGCTTGCGGTGCGGGCAGCGGATTCGACGCAACGACGTTCACATTCGGAGCTCCCGCGAATCCATAAGCCTTCGCGAGCAGATTCAACACGAACGGAATCACCGCCGCTCCCGCCGCAACACCGACGATCAACGCGATTTGCTGACGCATCGGTGATGCGCCGACGAGCTGCCCTGTTTTCAGATCCTGCAGGTTGTCGTTCGAGATCGTCGCGCAAGCGAATACTATCGCCGTTATGAACAATGCAAACGCGACCATGGCGCCACGCGTCGCATCGGCGGGAGTGATCGCGAGCGCAACCAGAGACGCGGCGACGACAATCGACAGAATTCCGACGCCCGAGATCGGGCTATTCGAAGCGCCGATCAGCCCAGCCATGTACCCGCACACTCCCGCGATCACGAAGCCAATCACGAACACGAACGGCACCGCGATCAACGTCAGCTTCAATGCACTCCCAGCGAGCACCGTCGATTTCGCGAAGGTGAATGACAGCCACGCCGCGATCACCAGGCATACTGCCGCCAGTATGTAAATCCAGGACGGCGGGAGGTCCCGGTCACGATCGTCTGTGGTGGCAACCGCGCGAGACGCAGCAAGCGTACTCACGAGTCCACCGACCACCGGTTTCGTCAGGGTGATCAAGGTGTAAATAGCGGCGACACCAATGGTGCCTGCTCCAATGAACCGCACCTGCGTCCGCCAGATCGCCATCGTGTGCGCCGCCAACGCCTGTCCTACGGTCGCCGGCTGCATCGATGTCAGCCACGGCACCGCAATCACCCACGAGATTACCTGACCAACGAGCATCGCCATTCCCACTGACAGGCCAACGAGATGCCCAGCGCCGAGCAGCGCGAGTGACCACGCGATGTCATAGCCGGTCGATGCCGTTCCACCCAGCGCAAAGAACCCGGTGAGCTCGGCCGCCGCGATCCGCGTCGCGCTGATGATCGCCAATCCCGCCGAAGCAACGGAGCCAAGAATCACGGCGACGAGTCCTTCGCGTGCTTCACCGGTGTTGTCCTTCGTTTCACCGCGCGTCCCCGATCCAACCTTCAGCACTTCTGCTGCCGCTACGCCTTCTGGGTACGGCAGATCCGATGTCGTGACGAGCGCCCGTCGCAACGGAATCGTGAAGAGCACGCCGAGCACGCCACCGCTCACGCAGATGAGAAACGTTTCCCAGAACGGGAATCCGGTCCAGTAGCCAACGATCACGAGTCCCGGCAAAACGAAGATGATTGCCGAGAGTGTTCCGGCCGCCGACGCGACGGTCTGGACGATGTTGTTCTCGAGGATCGACGAGTCCTTCACCGCGCTCAGGAGCGCCATCGATATCACCGCCGCGGGAATCGACGACGCGAAAGTGAGCCCGACTTTGAGACCGAGGTAGACGTTCGCCGCTGTGAAAACCGTCGTGATGAGTGCGCCGAGAATCAGGCCGCGTAGGGTAAGCTCTTTGGGTTTCATGGGCTAAATCTTACAGCAAAAAGGTTGTCTGGTCATCCACGAATGAGAAGCGGTACATCTGAGCCGCGTGTATAATGGTTCCGTACCCAATGGGAAACCTGACTATGCGCGTAGCTCCTGCTCTTATCGTTTTGCTGGCGGTCAGCGATGTTGCGATCTCCGACGCCCAAACCGTGCACCGTCTTCCCGCAACGCCCACGACCGTCGCTTACGGCTACTACTGGTCTGAAGCGAAGCCCGCTCTTCGGATCAAGTCCGGTGACATCGTCGACGTCGAGACAATGCTCACCAACACTCCCACCGGACTCGAGCGACTCGGCGTCAAGCCGCAGGACATCCCGCAGGCGCTCCGCGATATTGTCGCGCAGGATACTGGTACGCTACGGGGTCCTGGCGGTCACATCCTCACCGGGCCGATCTACGTCGACGGCGCCGATTCGGGAGATGTGCTCGAGGTGCGCATCATGACTATCGCGTTACCGATCGACTACGGCTACAACGCCTGCCGAGGATTCGTCCCGGAGTTGTGCGGGCCCCCGCAAACCCGCGTCAGTACTCTCGTACATCTCGATCGCAAGCGTATGACCGCTGAAGTTGCGCCGGGAATCGTCGTCCCGTTGCGGCCATTCTTCGGCTCGATGGGTGTTGCTCCCGCACCAGCACTCGGTCGGGTGAGCAGCAATCCGCCCTCGAGGCACGCGGGAAATCTCGACAACAAGGAGCTCGTTGCCGGCACTACGCTTTACATCCCGGTCTTCGTGAAAGGTGCGCTGCTTGAGGTCGGCGATGGTCACGCGGCGCAAGGCGATGGCGAAGTCGACCAGACCGCGATCGAGACAAATCTCCGCGGACGTCTGCAGCTCATAGTGCGTAAGGACATGAAGCTCGATTGGCCACGCGCCGAGACGCCGACGCACTGGATCGCGATGGGAACGGATACTTCACTGGTCGTCGCGACGAAGACAGCGATCCGCGAGATGGTGAAGCTACTCCAGGAAAAGAAAGGCCTGACGGAAAGCCAAGCCTATCAGGCCGCTTCGATGGCGGCGGATTTACATATCACGGAGCTCGTGGATGGAAACGTCGGCGTCCACATGATGATCGCGAAGAGCTATCTCCGATAAACGTCAGCGCGGTGTCGGCGGTGCGACGAACCGCTTCGACGTGCGCTCGTACGCATTCGCCAACGCCAGCATGAGAGCATCACTGCCCGGAAGTCCCATGAACGAGATGTTGCCCGCCGGCATTCCGTCGTGGCCCAGGCCCGTCGGTACCGAAACTTCGGGCAGACCCAGCCAATTCCCGTAACCGAGTGTCGTCCGGATATCCGGCCACGGATCGACAGCGCGTGGTGCGGGGAAGGGCATCGTCGGATAGATCATCGCGTCGAGCTTTGCGGCGCGGAATGACCCCACGAGCTGTGCGGTCACCGCCGCACGCGAGCGCGCGAACGATACTCCGGCCGGATCCTCCTCGTAGGGCTCGGTGATGAGTTTCGACATCTCCGCCCAATCCTTCGGCAGCACATCATAGAACGCGCGATACGCCGCGAGTCCACGCTCGACGTCGCGACGTGGATCGCCGCCATGAGCCAGGAAGTATCGATAAAGGGCGTTAGCCGTCGCGGCCGGTGAGTTCGGATCTGGTTTGATATCAGCGCGCTCCTTCGCAGCCTGGGCGAAAAGATCCCGCACATTTGCACGGGTAACCGGAGGCGCATACGACTCGACGACAGCTCCCGCTGACTTCAAGTCAGCAACAGCGCGATCGAACACCGAGAGCGACTCTGCGCTCATTTGCGCGCGCGGCACGTGCGCTTCGACAAGTCCGAGTCGAGCATGGACGAGAGCGTCATCTCTCAAATGCGCGAGTGTGCCTCGCTTCCGTGGCGCGACGAGCGCCAGCCCATCCGACGCGTCAGGTCCGGCAATCGCGTCGAGCAACAACGCCGCATCGGCGACATGGCGCGCCAGTGGACCGTGCGTGTCGAGGTACGGCCAGGTCGGAATCACTCCGGTGCGTGGCACGAGCCCGAACGTCGGTTTCATTCCCACTATACCACAGAACTGCGCCGGAATTCTGTTCGAGCCTCCGTCATCGGTGCCGAGCGCGGCGAAAGCGATGCCGCACGCGACCGACACCGCCGAACCCGCGCTCGAGCCGCCCGGCGTCTTCGTACCCGTCGGGTCGTATGGATTACGCACCTGTCCGGAACGGGAGCTGGTACCGTTGCCATGGTACGCGAAGTCGTCGGCAACGGTCTTGCCGAGGACGACCGCGCCTGCCGCCCGCATCCGCGCGACTTCGATCGCATCACGATGCACGACTTCCGGAAACAGTCGCGCCCACTCCGCGTTCGATGCGGTAGTCGGCAGACCGTTCATGTCATAGATCGCCTTGGCGAAAACAGGAACGCCATCGAGCGGGCCGCGCAGCGCACCTCGCCGGGCGCGCACGTCCGAAGCGATCGCATCGTTGACCGCTGTCTGTGAGAGCTCGTCGACCGCGTGCAGCGTCCCGTTCCACCAGTTCGCTCGACGAAGTGCTTCCTTCGTCACCTCCTCCGCGCTCCAATCGCCGCGCGCACGTCCTGCTTGATACTCGACGATCGTGCCAGCGAGTGGATCACTCAGTCGCTCCGGCCATCGAATGAACGGTACCGCGAACAATGCGCCAAGCTCGCATAGAGCTTGGCGCCGCGAGAGTGACCTCACCGCAATGTGGCCATATCGATTACGAACCGGTAACGCACGTCGCTCCTGAGAATTCGCTCGTACGCCTCATTTATGTATGCGATGTCGATCAGCTCGATGTCCGAGGTGATGCCGTGCTTCGCGCAGTAGTCGAGCATTTCCTGCGTCTCGGGAATGCCACCAATGCCCGATCCCGCCAAACTCCGCCGCTGATCAATCAATGTGAAGATCGGTACCTCGGCCGGCGCCGGAGGCGCACCCACGCACATCATCACGCCATCGGTACCCAGGAGATTCAGGTACATGTTGTAGTCGTGCTTGGCCGAAACGGTGTCGAGGATGAAATCGAAGTACCCCGCCAGCTTCTTCATCTCCGCGGCGTCGCGGGTAAGCGCGAACTTGTGAGCGCCCAGTCGGCGCGCGTCCGCTTCCTTGTCGGGAGAAGTGCTGAGCATTGTAACCTCCGCACCGAATGACGCGCCGAATTTCACCGCCATGTGCCCAAGTCCGCCGAGTCCGACGACGCCGAGCTTGCTGCCCTTCCCGACCTTCCAGTGGCGGAGCGGTGAGTAGGTTGTGATCCCCGCACAGAGAAGCGGAGCGACCGCGGCAAGGGGCAACTCGTTCGAGATCCGAAAAACGAAATCCTCGTCGACCACGATCGTTTTGGAGTAGCCGCCGTAGGTCATTTCGCCCGTGATTCTGTCCGGCGAGCTGTAGGTGAGGGTCTTGCCTACGGTGCAGTACTGCTCCAGTCCCCTCCGGCAATTGCTGCATTCTCGGCACGAATCGACCATGACGCCTACGCCGACGAGATCACCGCTCTCGAACTTTTTGACCTCGTCCCCTACCACTGTTACCCGGCCGACGATCTCGTGTCCCGGAACGACCGGATAGGTGGTTTGCTTCCATTCGTTCCGCACCATGTGGAGGTCAGAGTGACACACGCCGCAGTACAGAATCTCCAGCTTCACATCGTGCGGTCTCAGGGCCCGCCGCTCGATCTCGAACGGCGCCAGACCCGATTCGGGCGACCGCGCCGCGTAGGCGTGAGTCCTCGCCTTTCCAGCACCGGTCACTTCGGCGCTATCCACCTGTGTTTCATCGAGCGTCTTGGTCATGTTTGTTGCTCCATAGCTAGGCATTCACCGGTTTCGAGCGCCGCCTGATTGTTCTGCGCCCATGCCAAAGATAGGCAGATGGCTCGATGGATGGCTGGCATGGCCCCAGCCCTCTGTTCACCGCCGCGACCATGGTGCAGATTGGCGTGCGGCCGTTCGCGGGTCGTTAACCATCTCCATGGACCGCCCATGCAACGTTTCCTTTCGCTCGCGCTCGTCCTCGCTTCACTTAGCGTCTCAGCGGTCGCGCGCAGCCAGCAACCCCGCGTTCTGGTCTTCTCCAAAACCGCTGGCTTCCGTCACAGCTCCATTCCAAACGGAATCGCTGCGATTCGAAAACTCGGTGAGGAGAATGGATTCGCGGTCGACGCGACCGAAGACGCTGATGCCTTCACGTCGAAGAATCTCGCGCGATATCGCGCTGTCGTTTTCCTGAACACGACCGGCGACGTACTCGACGCCGCGCAGCAGGACGATTTCGAGCGCTACATCCAGGCGGGTGGCGGATACGTCGGGGTTCATTCCGCCACCGACACCGAGTACGACTGGCCCTGGTATGGGAGACTCGCGGGCGCATGGTTCAATGGTCATCCCGGCAATCCCAACGTTCAGCAGGGCACCTACCACGTGCTCGACAAGAGTCACCCGTCGACTCAGGGGTTTCCCGATACACTGGTGCGCGAAGACGAGTTCTACAACTTCAAATCGATCGACCCCACCATCCACGTTCTCATCGAGATCGACGAGAAGAGCTATCACGGCGGGACGAACGGCGATCATCACCCAATGAG
>CADDZN010000140.1 GCA_902812375.1 bacterium
CAGCAACATTGTATCGCGGTACCGGAGTGAAGTTGCTCCGCCCCCGTCTCTTGCCCCCTGTGCCAATGCGCGCGCAGGAACGGCCAGCGCGGAGCCACCAGCCGGCACGCCGTGAGCCCCCGGCCGGTAGTTTTTATTTTGCAGTTAAATCCCAGCCCGGTAATCGCAATTTGAAACTCTAGATCGGCAGCGTAAGCGACCCCTGAGTCGGAGTCATCATCTCCGCACCGGAGTCAGTGATCGCCATGATGTCCTCCAGTCGAATTCCGAATTTCCCGTACTGGTAGATGCCAGGCTCGTCGCTGAAAGTCATACCAGGCTCGAGCACTATCCTGCTCCCACGCACGAGGTACGGCCACTCGTGTCCTTCGAGTCCGATGCCGTGGCCGAGTCGATGGGTGAATGTTCGATAATCGGGACCGTAACCAGCATCCGTAATGACCTTTCGTGCAACTGCATCGACCTCGCCGCACACCTTGCCCGGTGCCGCGAACGCGACCGCGCGACGCTGCGCTTCGTGCACGATGTCGAACACCTTCTGCATCTCCGGCGCTGGTGTCCCGAATACGACTGTGCGTGTCATGTCCGACTGGTAACCGTGAACGCTCAGTCCGCCATCGATGAGCACCACCTGATCTTCCGCGAGAGTGCGAGGCTTCGGCAGTCCGTGCGGATACGCTGACGATTCACCAAACAGTACCAACGCACCGCCATCGTACCCGAGCTTCTTCATTTCAGCCGCGACATTCTGCGCGAGCTCGGCTTGCGTCATTCCGGCTTTGAGCGTTTTGAATGCCGCGCGGTACGCCTGGAGCGTCGTCTGGTTGGCGTAACGCATGATCTCGATCTCGTGCGCCGATTTCACTCCGCGGCACTGGTTCACGATCAGCGCGGCGCTTCCGAACTGCATCGCAGGCCGCGCGAGCGCCAGCTCGGTGAAGACGAACGTGCGCGCGCTGGGATCGATTGCGAGTCTGCCGGTGGCGAAACCCCAGTCCTTCATTACATCGGCGACCAGGGCCTCCGGATTCTCGTCTTCCTGCCAGACGCGGATGTCGAAGCGCCCATTTACCTGGTTCTCAGCGCGCTGTCGCTCGAACGCGGGCGCGACGACTACCGGTTTTCCACTCTGTGGAATTACAAGCGCAAAGAGCCGCTCGCTCCGTGCCCAGTCGATACCCGCGAAGTAAGTCATGTTCGCTCCCGGCTCGATCAGCATCGCCGAGTAGCCGAGCTGCTTCATCAGGGTTTGCGCTTTGTCTCGGCGCTGCGCACGCTCGTCTTCACTGATGGGCGACGGAGCGTCCGCCGCGAGTGATCGACTTGATGTGGCTTCGACTCCGCTTTGACTGGTCAGCCTTGCCTCGACGGAATCAAGAGAAAGAAATGCGGCTGCTCCGGCAAGCGTAGCGCCGCGTTGAAGGAAGTCTCTGCGTTCCATCTCCGCTCCGGTCTAATGCAGGGAGAAGAAAAATGGCCAGCGGAATGCCCGCAGGCGAGTACGTCGAAATCGATAGACCCGCTACTCTATGACAGCTCGACAACTCCCGGCCCAGCGCGCGTAACAAGAATCTCCGACTGTCGTGCGGCTACAGGAAAACGCGCCGCGTACGCCTCCGCCCATCGTCGCTGAAAGACGTCAGCGTCGCGCTCGCGCACCAGCGCCCACACGCTCCCACCGAATCCCGCACCGAACGCCGACGCCGCAACAGCGCCGAGCTCGCGCGCCGCACGCGCCAGGAGGCTCGTCTCAGGGATCTGGTTTCCAAGAAGTTGTTCGGCGGCGCGCTGCGACTGGTCGACGATCGTACCCAGCCGCTCGAGGTCACCCTCGGCCAGCGCATCTGCTGCCGCGGGAATGAGCTCATTGCTCTCCAGAAGAAAATGTTCGAAGCGCGCGAGCCTGTTGATTGAGTCGATCCGACTTGCTGACGATTTATCCGCTCCGGCCGCACCACCGATCTCGGCGCTAAGCATCTTGCGCATCTCGTCCGCCGCAACCGGCGACGCATCGAGCGCCGCGGCTAGAGTAGGGAATCGTTTACCGGTCGATGACTGCCATCGATCCAGGATCTCGGCGACCATCGTCGACAGACGGTTGTAGCGATCGCGGGCTGCTCCCGTTTTTTCCGCGGCGACGCCGCTCGTGGCTACCACGAGCACGTGATTGTCCGGAAAGGGAACTGTGCGCTCGAGACGCACGGGACAGAACGCGTACTGCATCAACGTCCCGGCGCTCGCGCATAGAATCGCCGTATGATCTTCGCTTCCGCCGAACGTTCCCACGCCACGCTCTCCGGCGAGCGCGTCGAAGCTCTGACCGTTCTCGATCGTCCCGAGGTACTCCGCGAGTTGCTCACGGGTGCGGATGGCGCGCCGATACTCTTCGCGCGATTCGAGCTTGTTGACGCGGCTGAGCGCAAGAAATATTGCGACGACGAGCGCGCTGGAACTGCTCATTCCCGCCGCTTGCGGGAGATCGCTCGCGATGACAATGTCCGCACCAGTGATCGCGCCCGTGGAGCGCGGGCAAGTGTCAGTGGGCGATGGAGCGTCTAAGGCTGGAAAGTTACGGACTACCCGCCTCGCGACGGTGCGCACGTAGGTGGACCAATGTCCCGGCTGTGATGTCGTCTCCATCGACGGAGACTCGGACATGCTTTCGTCGAACATCTCTCCAGTGATCGCATCGACGACACGCACACGATCATCGCGTCGCGGCGCCGCAACCACGCAGATTCCGCGCTCGGCCGCACAGAGAAGACTGCGACCTCCGGCGTAATCGGTGTGCTTGCCGAGGAATTCAATGCGGCCGGGAACCCGGGCGCGAAATACTATGTCATCGGTAACGTGAGAGAGATTCAGAAGACTTTCGACGGCCATTGCCGGGAGCGCCTGCTTGCGCTTCGCCTCATGCTCACTCACAGCGTCAGCGGAACACCTCTGAGCCGGTTGATAACGATCGGGATATCAGCGCGATGCGACAGATCCAGGACCTGCGCATCAGCGTGAATCACGCGAACTCGCATCCCCAGCACATCGATCGCATACTGCACCGCTGCCGGCAATTCGAGCTCGTTGCGCGGAGACGGCGGGACGTCGCGACAGGCACGAAAAATCTCCGATGTGAAACGCCAGCAATTCATGCTGACCTCGAGCGCCGACCCCATTGCGGCGATCGTCGCCGCACTCGGTTTCTCCACGATCCGGCGAAGATATCCGTCCTCGTCAATGTTCAGAATCGCATACCCCGCGATTCGCTCCACCCCGATGTCGCCGCGCTCGATAAGCCCTTCGCGCGAGAAGCCGATACATGCTGGCTCCTTTGCGGTGCGCAGCGCCCTGAGGACGTCGTCCGGATAGTAGTTGTCAGAGTTGATCACCACGAACGGCTCGCCGGCAGTGAACTCCTCGGCCGCGAGCACGGCATCCGCTGTTCCCGCCGGCTCGAGCTGCGTCGCGAACGTCACGCGGACGCGCGATGGGATCGCGGTGCGGGTATATCGGTCGCGAATCACGCGATCGTCGGGTGCCACGACGATGCAGACGTCTGTAATTCCGGCATCGCCAAGGGCGCTCAGCGAGTAGTCGAGAAATGTATTGGCTCGCCCGCCCGCACCGTCGCCAGAGACTCCGGCGGTCACAGGAATCATCGCCTTCATTCCGGCATCTGCAGCCGCGGCCTGATCCCTGGTAAGCGCGATGCCATGATCCACAACCTGCATCCGAGTCCCACGACCCGCGGCGAGAACTACGGCTTTCGTGCAAGACCGCTGTGCAGCGACGGCCGACGTCTCACCTCCGACGAGCTCTGGCTCGGTTGCCCACACCCGCATGACGACGCGCAGCAGCACCACGCCGCTGATCACGAAGAGCACCGCCCACAGGATGCTCTGTGAGATTCGCCCGTAGATAAGACTCCCGGTGCCGAACAGACCGGCGTAGACGAACAACACCCCGGCGGTCCAGCCGAGCATCATCTGCGGAATGCTGTCTGGCGAAGGAGGGAGCGCCGACTCCGCGCGGAACGCTGCCCACCCCGGGCCCGCGGGGCGAGTGAGCTCGTAGAATCGCAGAAGCGCGGCGTGATCTACCGGCGCCGTCATCAGCGTAACGGTGATCCACACCACCGTCGTCACCGCGACTGTCGTGAGGAGCGGCACAGGATCGGGGATGTCGACGCCGGCCTTCTTTGCGATAAAAAACGCGAGTGCGATCAGAAACGACGACACCATTGCGGAGATCTCGCTCCAGGCATTGATGCGCCACCAGAACCAGCGGAGGAGATAGATGAGGCCAGTGCCAGCCCCGACGGACAACAGCAGTTGGAACGCCTCGCTCGCCGTAGAGAGAAACAACGTGAACACCCCGCACAAAGTCATCAGCACCGCCGCGAGTGAGCGCGAGACCCACAGGTAGTGACGTTCGCTTTTCCCCGGCGCGAGGAACCTTTGATAAAAATCGATGACGAGATATGACGAGCCCCAATTGAGGTGCGTCTCCATCGTTGAGCGGTAGGCCGCAAACAGCGAAGCGATGATGAGCCCTTTCATACCAACCGGCAGCAGCGTCAGCATCGCGGGGTACGCGAGATCATTTCCGATCAGCGCCGGATTCACCTGCGGCAGTGCATGCTGAAGATCGGCGAGCGTTGGAAAGACGAGCATCGAGCAGAGCGCGACGATGATCCATGGCCACGGCCGCAGCGCGTAGTGCGCGACGTTGAACCAGAGCGTGGCGCCAAGCGCGTGCCGCTCGTTCTTTGACGCAAGGATTCGCTGCGCGATGTAGCTCCCGCCGCCCGGCTCCGCGCCGGGATACCACACCGACCACCACTGCACCGTGAGTGGAATTACGAGAACGGTGAGAGTAAGCGTCTTGTCGTGGAAATCCGGAAGAAGCGAGAGCGTCCTTGGATCGGTCTTGGCGAGCAATCCTGACAAGCCACCAACTGCCGGATGATCGAGCGCGACGTACGCCGCCGCGATCACACCAATCATTGCGAGCACGAATTGCACGAGATCGGTCGCGAGGACTCCCCAGAGCCCGGAGACTGCGGCGAAGAGGACGACTGCAGTGCCACACACCAGAATCGTCTCGAGACGTCCCCAGCCGAGCATCACGCTGGCGATTTTGACCGCGGCGAGCGTCACGGTCGCCATGATCATGATGTTGAAGAAGAGTCCGAGGTAGATCGCGCGGAAGCCACGCACGGCGGCGGCGGGACGTCCCGAGTAGCGGAGCTCGTAGAACTCGAGATCAGTGAGAACGCGCGACCGTCTCCAGAGCTGCGCATAGAAGAACACCGTCGCCATGCCCGTGAGCAGAAAGGCCCACCACACCCAGTTGTACGACACGCCATGCGATCGCACGAAATCCGTTACGAGATTCGGCGTGTCGGTGCTGAAGGTGGTGGCAACCATCGATGTCCCGACGAGCCACCACGGAGCGGACTGGCCAGATGTAAAAAACTCGGCCATGCTCGACCGCGCGCGCCGCAGAAAGAACATCGCCGGGAGATAGCAGAGCACGAGGCTCACGACGACGATCACCCAATCAAGGGAAGTCAGTTGCACGAAAGGGCTCCCCGAATGTCAAACACTTTCCCGTGCCCCCTGTGAAAATGCGTGCACAGAAACAGCCAGCGCGCGGCCAAGAGCCGGCTCGCCATCCGCTCCCGGCCGGTAGTCGTATTGCAGTTCACTGGTCGTTACCGCGCGACGGCTTCGAGCGTGATCACCTCGAACGGCGCGAGCCGAATCTCCCGCTCCTCTCCCGCTCGAAATTGAAGCGAAGGCCGTCCGCGGTCCACCGCCCACGGACTATTCGCCTCGTACCGGCGGGGTGCATCCGCGGGGAGCTCGAAGACGCGCTCGACGTCAATCGAGATTTTCTGCGGCGCATTGCTCGGGTTCCGCAGCGTGAGAATCCCCTTTCTTGGCGACCACGACGCCCAGCCGTACGGCTCGAGACGCAACGGGTCTCCGCCGACCCAGTGCGTATCTACCAGCGTGTCGGCGTTGGCGCGCGACCACCGCGCCGATTCGGCGATCGTGTCCCAGTTATCGTGCGACAGCAGTGCCGGAGTGATGTACATCTCCTGCAATTGCGTGCCGGTGCCAAAGTACGACCGCACCTCCGACGAAAAATCGTTTCCCGGGTCGGTCATCAGATTGTGCGCGGCCCGCGCGTAGATCATCCCGTGAAGCATCAGCGAATTGAGCGGATACAGTGCTCCCGCGCGCACCACGTGCTCATAGGTGTCCGCGTCGCGGTAGGTGATCCAACGCTGTCTGCTCGAGCCGATTCCGGCGAAATCATGATCCTCCCCGCCGCGCCAGATGGAATCCGCGTACCGAAGCCAGAACGGCGACGGATAAGTACCGGTCGTGAGATTGACATAGAGATCGGGCTTCTCTTCGCGCAGCTCGTCGATCAGATGAATCGCCGCGTCGAAGTCGCTGTCGAACGGACTGCCTGGAAACGTGCTCGATGAGTTGCCCGTGCCGTCGAACTTGAACTGATTCACGCCGTAGCGACGAATCATGTCGACGCATGTGTCGCGGAAGCGTTTGTAATACACGGGCCCCGAGAGCGCGAAACCATCCTCGTTCGTCTCGAATCCTTCCGCTTTGCCATAGGCGAGCCGCTGCTGGCGTGGCTCCCCATACCCTCCCCACGGCGACATCCAGACGCCGGGAGCGGCGCCATAGCGATGCGTTGCATCCGCTACGTTCGCGAAGCCATTCGGAAATCCGGCGTTGAAGTGCCAGAGGGTTTTGGGATCGTCCCAGCCGTCATCGAGCAGAAACGAATCGAGTGTGACTCCGCGCTTCTCGTGCAGCTCCGTTCCGAACGCGGCGATCGCCGCGAGTGCGTCCGCCTCGTTGTATCTGTTGAAGTAGCCGAGGTCGTACCAGGTGTTGTAGTGGAGGAAGGTGCGATAAGGGTGAGCGCGCTCGCGTTCTACGTAGGCGAGAAAGTCACGCCGCATCTGGCCCGCGCGCGCGACGCCGGTAACGGAGCTTACCGTGAGCGCCGTTCCCGGCCTGAGTGGGAGCGTGCGTGTCATGCGGCAGCGCACTCTGTCACCATCGACACCATTGTTCGCAAGCGGATGCTCGAAGCCAAAAAACGCATTTCCCACGACTATCGGCGTCCCGCGCACTGTGCCCGTGACCCACGCGTTCGGCGCGTTGAGATCGAGCAGCGTGATGTCGCGGAGGGGAACTGCGTCGCCAAGCGCGCGCAGAGTCAGCTCTTGTCTGATGTAGTGCGACCCGTCGCGGAGGATGCCGCGCCAGATTGCCTCGATGCGGCCTGATGCATCCTGCAGTCCGAGCGTCACGCTTCGTCCACCGATTCGCTCGGCCATCCGCGACGCGCGTGGATTCGCGGTCAGCGTCTCCGCGCGAGGCGGTGCGGTTATCCGCATGTCGGCTGCGGAGATGGTGGTTTTGTCCGCGAGGGTCAGAGTGAAAGCTTCCGCGGAGACGGGGAGCGCAATCCGGTTCATTCCGTCGTTGACGCTGACGGGTCGGAGCGTGCCGCTCGCGATGCTCCATACCGCGGTGATTGCGTCGTTGCCTAGTATGATGTTGTCCGTTGTCAGCACAGCACGCGCGACGTTCTCGCTCTCTGGGAAGTCGGTCCCATCCAGGCGGGTGAGTCGGCCGAGGCCGGCGCGTAGTGCACCAAGGCCAAGGGCGAGATGCGCTGTGCCACCGATGAATTCGCGGCGCGTGGTCATATTTGGAAAGATGAGCTAGCGTCCGGGCTGGGCTCCGTCAATGTTCGTAACTGCAAAGTCAAAATAAAAACTACCGGCCGGGAGCTGATGGCGTGCCGGCCCAGGGCTGCGTGGCTGGCTGTCCCTCTGTGCTCAGGAGCGGAAGGGGAATGGGGGAACTTTCCTTTGTGCATGCGCGGCAGGACTGTATCGCGCTACCCGATGTGCATTCTCCTTGCTTTCCCTTGCCCCTTTGCCAATGCGCGCGCAGGAACAGCCAGCGCGGAGCTACCAGCCGGAACGCCATCAGCCCCCGGCCGGTAGTTCTTATCTTGCAGTTTAGCCCCGCCCGGTAGTCGTACGTTGACTTTGCAGTTTACCTCGCACGTTGCGCGGCTACCGCTTGATGACAAGCAGCGCGTCCCCCAC
>CADDZN010000141.1 GCA_902812375.1 bacterium
GTCTCGCGCACGTCCACTTGCTCTCGCTGTTTTTTGTAACCACGACCCTGCACGATCATCATCTGAACGACGCTGCCAAGGACGACCATGCCGACGACGAGCGCGACGATGACCTCGATCATCGTGAAGCCACGTCGCGCACGCACCGAATCTCCTTGGACGGCGCTCATTGAACCTTTCTTGGATCCGCGATGTACACCGTCAGGGTGTCCGCGTACATGGCGCTCGTATTCGCAAGGCCCCGGCGCTGTGCAACGACGGCGATCTTCTGAGCGGTCGCGCTGACATCAGTGGTGGTCCAACTGATAGCCCTGCCGCGAATCGTTGTCGAGCCGTTTACAAGTTTCGTAAACGAATTCATGGAAGATTTGGCGAGCAGGCTGTCGGCTACCTGCTGCACGTCGGCCGAGTACTGAAGATCCTGCCTCGCCTTCGACATCTGCGAGAGTCCGAGCGCGGCTGCGCCCGACAATCCCATCAGCACGAGCGAAAGTAGCGACACCGAAACGAGGACTTCGACGAGCGAAAACCCGTCACGCGACTTTGACTGAATTGACTGTCTCATCGGAGTACCTTCCCGAGAGACGCGATATTCAGCGTATCCGCCTTGTCCAGTACACGGAAAATGATCTGCGCATCCGCTGCTTCGCACGGCGCCGCGGTCGATGGGAGCCCGCGCGCATCGAAACAAAGCAGCGAACGATTGCTGGTCATCGTGAAGTTGGGCTGAGCCAGGTTGCGGGCGTACCAGATCGTCGCGCGCTGATTCACGCCTGTGCCGCTGGTGTCTACATCAACCCAGAAGCTTGCGGCCGAAGCATTGATGTGGAGCTGGGCAACGCGCCCGTAACGGACCGCGGTGGTGCGGGCAAGTGATTGCGCGGCGACAAACTGATCGACGGCGGTCTGTGTGGTGCGGCGGCGGAGGGCCGCCGAAAGCCTGGGTGTCCCCATCGCGGCAACGAGTGCCAGGAGGGACATAGTGATAATTATTTCCAGCAGCGTAAAGCCGCTCTGGCGATTCTGTTTCAACATGTGAGCAGGTCCTCGTGTGGATGCCCCTCCGGTCGCCAGACGACACGCGTCCAACTCGATCTCCGAAGGAGGAGGTAACAACGCTCTCAGAGCGGCTGCCGGACATTCGCCGGTTTAAGCTCTGCTGTTACTATAGACTGTGTAT
The DNA here is from genome assembly GCA_902812375.1 of bacterium. Lineage (GTDB taxonomy): Bacteria > Gemmatimonadota > Gemmatimonadetes > Gemmatimonadales > Gemmatimonadaceae > UBA4720. The sequence goes on from CADDZN010000141.1 coordinate 1,181, forward strand.
CCTAGCCCAAAAGTCACTTTATTGTGGGGGAAAAGTCATAAAATCTTCGATGTGGCGGACCTGTTGTTTACTGCCCCCGCAACCCGTTATGACATCGACACTTACGTAGAGGGCTCCGAAGCGCCAATCGGGCCTCGTTTTTGGCCCAGAAGCTATCTCACGAATCCCCGGTCCGTTCGGGCCGAATCCCGAGCCGCCTTTCTCTTCTTCGCTGCAATCGCCAACGCCGCTGAATCCGTCCGCGATCGCACGATTATGCCTCCCGATCCACTCGGCGCAACGGCCGAATCCGTGCACCGCGTCGAGCCCGAGGTGCCTTTCTCGCAGTTCGCTTTCAATAGCCTCGGGCCACCGCCAATCGACGCCGGTGCCGAGCATTTCGAACCGCGCGCATCGGTCCCGTCAACACATGCATTCGCTTCCCGCTCGTCAACGCGATGAGAGACCGAGTACATCAGCGCGGCCATTGACGAAACCGCGACAACCAGCAACAGAACTGCGATCAATAGCTCGCCGATCACAAAGCCTCGGCGAATTCTTCTCGCGGAGTCAGCCTCAGTGCGCATTAGTATTCCACCCAGTTATCGACCCAGGTATTACGCAGGGTGACCAGCGCACCAGCCGGTGCGGTCGCCTTTGAGACCTCGCACGAGTTGTAGTTGTATTGCTTGGTGCCGTTTCCGACAGAGCTCGGGACGTAGGTGCCGAGCTTGACGTTGAGACCGCTGACGGTCGCGCCCGAAATGGAGTTCGTGCCGTTCGAAACTATGTCACCTCCAACGAGCAGCACACCCTTCCAGCCAACGCTTCCGTTTAGAGTTAGCGCGCCGGTGACGATGAGCATTCCACGGCCACTCGAAGGCGGCGTGAAATCGCCGTTGACGCGAATGATGGGGTAGAAAGTCGTATCAGCCCATTGCGTTGAAGTTGGCCACGAGCCGCCGGGAATCGTTATCGAAGGCTGCATGACATTCTGATTTACAATGGACGCCCAGTCGATCTTCACGTCGTCCATCGTTATGGTGGCGATAGAATCGGCCGCCGTAGAGTCTCCGGTGAAGCCCGGATTGAGTGGGACGGCGACGCCCGCTACTGCGTCCGCGCTACCACATAAATCCGTGCCGCCCAACGTTCCGGCGTTGCCATTTTTATCGAGACCTGATAGCGCCGTCCACCCAGCGAGTACCTGCATCGGCGCCGGCTCCCAGAGGACGTATTGAGCGACCGTACGAACGCCTTCCGGGCTGCCCGCGTAACGGCCGACTGTCTCGACGCCGCGGGAGCGCACCACATAGAGCCCCGACAGCGTTCCCTGCACCGGACGCAGTCTCGTCAGAGAAACATCGGCGTAGCCGTTGTCAAAAGTGACGCGGACGCTGTCCTTTGCGCCCGGGATGCGGCTCGCACCCGGGAGCAGCGAGTCACGCCGAATCAGGAACAGCTCGAGCCCCTGCTCTGCAAGCTCGAACGCCGAGATCTGCGACTTTTGATCAGAGACTGACCGCCGCTCGGCGCTCACGAGCGAAAAGCCCGCGGCGATCATGATCGTCATCACGAGAATGACGAGTATCGCGGTTGGAAGGGCGAAGCCGCGACGCGCGCGCTGAGTTTGTGTCGACATGATGTTATCGCGCCTCACTGAATGCGGTTCTTGAAGAACACCGCGGTGGTGAACGGAGCTGATTCTGGTGAAGGCGATCCTGCAACGGCAGTCTCGCTCAATCCATCGAGATGCAGCTCCAGCCCACGCACGTCGCTCAAGGCGGCAGGCGGATTGTCCTGGGCGTTGGTGTTGTTGCCAACGACGAAGAACCTGAACCTCGCTGTGCTCGCAAAGGGCGCAACGAGTTCCTCGGTAGCCGGGGGAGTTGCGTCCGGGAACATCGTCGTGCGATACAATCCAAGCTTACCTGGAACAGCCGTCGATGCCTTGAACTCGTATCGGATGATTCTGTAAAGGAAGATCGGTGTGCCGAGGGACGAGCCGTTGACGACAGGGCTGAGCCTGGCGTTGCGGCCGTTGGTGAGAGTCGTAATCCCAACCTGGGTGCAGAGATCCTGACCCGTATTCTTGTACTGGATCGCTCCGTTCTCGACGTAGGTATACACGCCGGTCGTCGCGCTCCTCCACGCGTACCCGTAGAACCCTGGCGCGTTATAGATCACCGAATCCACCGGGAGAATGCTGATCGCCGTAGTAGTGCCTGGACCGCTCGTATTCGTTCCGCACACCACTGCCAGGGCGAAAGGAACTCTGGCGGTTATTGCGGTTGGGGATGCCGCGATCATTCCACCCGTTGCCTCGATCATTCGCATATCCGACACGACGCGATTGAGCGATGCGCGGGAAACGTTGCGCGCGGCGTTGCCCATGTTCTGCTTGTCGAAGAATTTTCCTTGCGTCGTCAGCAGCTTCGTAAAGAGCGCACCAATGATCGCGAAGATCACCATGCCCACGAGAATCTCGATGATCGTGAAACCGCGGCGGCCGCGTCCTGCGATGACGTTTCTCATTGGCAGGTGGTGCAAAGGTATTTCGACGTGCGCGCTTTCGTACGCTTGAAAGTCACGCTGTCAGGAGAAAACGCGCTGTTTAGAGGAACGATCTTGACCTTGACGACCTTCAGGTTCGCCACCGGCTCCGAAATGATGATGGTGCGGGTGTGCGGATAAGGGCTCGAGGACACACTCACCGACGTCGTTCCGACCGTGAGGTTGTCGTACGGCAGTGCAACGAGGCGATTGACTTCCTGCATCAATACGCCGTTCCGGTAAACCCTGCCGGTGACCGTCAGGGTGCTTCTCGAGACCGAGTAAACGAGAGGCGCCAGCGACGTGAGTGTAACGGCCAGTATCACCATCGCGGCGAGCACCTCGACCAACCCGATGCCCTTCCGACGGACGTCTCGCGCCGTTGCCGCCGCCTTTTGTACGCGGCGCTTCGACTTGCCAAAGAAATTGAGTGTCATCTCGGCACCAGCCTTATGAAGCCAGCAGTGCTGGCGGTGATGCGTCGCGAGTAGTCGCCGTTCCCCAGATCCACAGTGAGTGGAAGCGAAGAGACGCCGCTCGGAAACACGTCGATAGTGGCGGGCGTGAATACCAGCTTCGACAGGTGGTACTCTGACACGTCGCCATAAAAGCTTCTGACCTTGAGCACTGTGCCAGTCTTGCGATCGATGAACTGGTAGCTCTTGCTACCGGAATCGGCGACGATCTGGATCGGCTGGCGTTGGCGGGCAGCTACCGCGAAAGCATTCTGAAGGTCTGCGGTAATGACGAGCGCTGCGCGGTTGGTGCGACTGTGGCGGACTATCCTCGATATAGCCGGTCCCGCGATACCCGCGAGCACACCGACGATACTTACAAGGAACATCAACTCGATCACCGTGAAGCCGGATCGGGCGGTCTTTTTGGGGGGTAGGTGCATTGACACGCTCCCGCTGTGGGGCCGGGTTTTGGCCTATGCCTCGGTGCGGTCACCGTGGCCGCCGTGCTTACAGGGGGTGGACGACCCTCGACCTGTTGGAGTCACCGATTTTCGGGATCGTTTCTAAGTTAAGGCGTCCCAGGAGGCCTTAATTCAGAAAAGAAGCTCAGCCATTAGGATTGTCGGGGAGATGAGCCAATGACTGCACTAGCTCAACAGTTGGGTCGGCGCGAGGCTTAGGATTCCCGGCCCGACGTCTCCTCCTTTGGGCGACTGACCCCGGACCAGCCGGGGCCGGTCCGTCTATTGTTTGTAAAAAAAAAAACGCTCCCCGCGTGCGGCGAATTTTGCAGTTGTCGTCATGAAGACCCAACAATGCCGAGAGAGAAATGGATACTGAAGTAAAGGCCGCGAAGCTCACCGTCCGTTGTCAATTCTGCGAAACCTGGAATCGGATCGACGCGAGCAAAGTCGCCGACGGACCGAAGTGCGGAAAATGCGGCCGACCGATCTTGCTCGAGCGACCGCTTGCGCTCAATGACGAGACTTTTCAAAAGACTCTCGCTGAGAGCGACGTTCCAGTGGCGGTGGATTTCTACGCGGACTGGTGTGGCCCGTGTCGGATGATGGCGCCAGCGGTCGACGCGCTAGCTGCACACGTCCAGGGCCGAGCGATCGTGGCTAAGCTCAACACGGACCACTCCTCGCGCACAGCCGGCGGCTTCGGGATCCGCGGCATTCCGACAACTATAGTATTCGACCACGGAAAGGAAGTCGCGCGCCAATCCGGAGCGCTGCCGCTCGAAGGGTTAAAACAACTTCTGGCGAGAGCGGGTGTGGCGGTCTAGCATTGGCGCGACTGGCCACGCTGAAACTTCCAGCGGCCTGGAGGGCCGTTCGCGCGCGTCCGAGTAAAACGAGCTGGTAGTTGCGCGGAAGGAGCGGCGGAAGGAGCGGAAAAAAACGCGGATCGCTCCGAGTGGCGGTCTAGTGTCAGTGCGCCCCGGCTAAGGTTTTGGGAACTGCCGCTCGCCTAAGCCAGTTCGCGCGTAGAGGCTGTAGCTGCGAAACAACAACAAATAAAGAAGCTCGGTCGGGGCCGATGAACTTGAGCGCCAAGACGAGCGATCCGCGCTTTTTCCGCTCCGTCCGCCGTCGTCCGCTACCACCCAACGCGCGTTTTACTGAGACGCGCGCGAACGGCCCTCCATGCGGCTGGAAGTTTTTGTCTGAGTCGCGAGCCGAAGCGCACCACTATTTCACCGGCGGTCCTTTGAGCACCGCCTCGACCGCGCCCGTAAGATCCTGTCCGGAAAAGGGCTTGTGCAGAAAGTTCGCTCCTTCCGGCACGGCGGTTCTCGCGTCCTGATCTGCATAGCCGGACATGAAGAGTGCGCGGAGTCCAGGCCGCACTTTCGAGAGTGCATCAACCACTTCCGGACCACGCATGCCCGGCATGTACATGTCCGTGACGACAATGTCGATCCTGCCATTGTGATCCGCCGCAGCCTTTAGGGCGGCGTCGCCGTTCTCCGCCTCGATGACGTTGTACTTCGCGCGCCGCAAAATCTTGAGCACGATTGAGCGAACCGATTGCTCGTCGTCGATGAGAAGGACGGTCGTTTGTTCGGGAGAAAAATTCGCAGCCGTCATACGCGGCCTGATGTTGGTGGGTTCACAACTACAATGATGCGCGCCGCGTGTTGCTAATGGAGCGTACAGGGATCGAACCTGCGACCTCCTGGTTGCAAACCAGGCGCTCTCCCAGCTGAGCTAACGCCCCCTCGACGCGAAATATAGATGTCTACACGCCAAACCAACAACGCGAGACGGTGACCGTCGGCGCTACTCGTGCGCCGGCAATGGCTCCATCGTCTGCGGGTCTACCGGCACCTGGACCTCGTCGCGGAACGGCGATGTCATCAGCAACACCCGCATTCGCGGGAAGGCGTCCATGAACGCGAGATAGCAGAGACCCCAGATGCCGAGCAATCCGGCTGTAACGCCGATTTCCCAGATGCCGATCAGGGCGTGCGGCACCACTCCATAGATCGACGGATAAACCTCGATGTAGCGGTGGATCCAGAGTCCGACCACCGTGCCCATCGAGAAGAGCAACATCGTTGGCAAAAACACTTTCGCCGCGCGCGACAGCAAGCCGAAAAACGGGAAGCCAAACATCAGCACGAGTCCGACGAGCGTCGGAATCCGCCAGCCCGCGATCAGTCGTAACCGCATCCAGTGCGTTTCCTCGCCCATGTTCCCATACCAGATCACCAGGTACTGACCGAAGGTGAGATATCCCCAGAACGCGGTGAATGCGAATACGAGCTTGCCTAAATCGTGGAAGTGCCTGTCCTCGATGAGGTCATACCGGCCGAGAAATCTCCGCCACGCCATCACGATGACACTCCAGCTTGCCAGTGCGCCAACCCACGCGCTCATGAAGAACCACCAGCCGTACATCGTGCTCTGAAAGTGTGGATCGAGCGACATCGACATATCCCACGACAAAACGATCCAGCCGAATCCGAATGCGAAGGCCAGGAAAACCGCAATGTATCCCTGAAGCGAATGGGTGGAATGCAGCTCGCGTCGCTCATCGCGAAATCCTCGGCGCATTCGCTCGCGAATTCGTCGTGCCCAAGCCGCGCCAGCTTCAGGAAGGATCCCAACGTCGAGGCGAACCGAGAGGTAAATAAACCAGACGCTCAGGATGTAAATGAGGAGTGATATCCCAATCACCCTCGGGTAGTAGAAAGCGGGATTTAGATAGACGGCCTTCTCGCGGATCGTCGGTGTGGTGTTGGACCACCAGAAAATGTGGTGCTCGCCAACGAACAGCATGAGGAGAAGGAGTATGAACGCGACTGGAAGGAACGCGACATAACCTTCCAGAAAGCGCACGACTGGTCGCGACCAGCGCGCGGTTGTGATCCGCTGCACGGCTACGAACATCACCCCCGCCGATGACACCGAAGTGAAGTAGAGCCAGTTCACGAGCAGCGCCCGCCAGACCCGATCGGGGTTCAGGAACAGGCCGACAATGAAGACTATCAGCCCAGTCGCCGCGAGAACCAAAGCGGTGGTGCGAAGCCACTTGGGAAGCGGGCGATCGAGACCGGCGACCACCTCTTCCCTCGAGGGCATGTGCAGCTCGTGTGAGCTCATCGAATTCCTCTTCGAAGGCTGTCAGCGGCGCGCTTCGCCGAGTCAGCACCGGTGCGCGGCGCCCGCGTCGCACTCGTATCAGTTGCCCTCGGCGAGTTTCCTGGCGCTGCGTTGGCCGGAGCTGCGGCCGGTAGTCCCTGTTGGACGGTCGGCGCTGCCGACGGAGCTGCCTGGCCGGGTGTCAGAAGAGAGCGCGGGCTGTAAAACGGCGCCGGAACATTCGGACCCATTCTGGTCGCGCGTGGAACCTTGTCGCCAGTGACGCCGGGCGGAGCGAGTGGCCCTACTGGAACCTGACGCCCATTCATTCCCTGGAGCGCTCTCACATAGTTCACGACATCCCAGCGATCCGATTCCTCGATACGATTG
>CADDZN010000142.1 GCA_902812375.1 bacterium
TACCTGGACGACCCTCAAGGTCACGGCGGTCGGTACAGGCGCTGCAATGGGAGTAATCGCCTGTGACTGGCCTGGCGCGCGTCCACCCGACCTTGTCGTCGAATTCGGTCTTGCTACCGCTGCACAACTCAAAACGATTCGGACCGGTGCTCCGTTCCGAAGCTTCCGTAAGGTGGAATACGCCGAATACCAGCAAAACAACCGCTGGTGGCTCGGAAGGAAAGTTGGCGCCGCCGGATCGTACGAGCTCCTGACGGGCCCGCTTCTGGCGCCAGCGTCTAACGGCCTCGCCTTCACGTATTACGACACGCTCGGGGCGGTGACGGTGGACCCGGCTGCAGTCGGTACGGTGGCCTACACGCTTCGTACAGAGAGTTTCAAGAACACAACCATCGGTTCCGGATACACGTATCAGCACGATTCGGTGACGACGAAAGTCGCGTTGCGCCGTTAGCGCTGATACTGCCACGCATAAAGCCAGGGGATCGAGGACAAAATGAGCGCAGCTCGTGAGAATAAATCGATGAACACCCGCAAGGGCTTTGTGCTGCCTACGGTAGTGTTCGCAGTCGCGATCATGAGTATCATCGTAGTCGCGTCGCTAGCCACGTCCTCCGATGAGAGACGTGCCTCGCGCGCGGTGCGCGAATCGACCCTGGCGGAGTACGTCGCTGATGCCGGCCTGCGCCAGACGTATGGCGCGTGGCCGGTTGCGGCAGTCAAAGCTCTCAATCCGGGCGACAGCCTCGATCTCGGCTGGCAAACGCTGCCAAACAGCGGAAACGCGGGCAAGTACCGCACTGTCATTCACCGCGTCGACGGCGGCGGACTCTAGGAGTACAACGTAATCGTGCAGGGCCGTCGTACCGGCCTGAACGGCGGTGTCAGCACTGTAATTGGCGTCGTGGGTGGAGTACCGCAATTCAGCCGAGCCGTGTACGGTGGACAGATGGTCTGGATCCAGAACGCAACGCTCGACTCGTGGGACTCCGACGTCGGGGCGTATGGTGTCGCGCCAAACACTAACAATGCCGATGTGTTCTCAAACGGTACGATGACCCTGCAGAAGACCACGATCAACGGCGACGCGGGTGCAGCGGGTGCGATCACACTGAATAACAACCCCGTCGTTACTGGTACTACTACGCCGAACGCGCCTGCGGAGACTCCATACGACAACATTCCGTGCGCGCTCCCATCGGGGACCTACTCCCCTGTGACTCCGGAATTGGCGGCCGTTGGTTACACCGGAAACGGTGTGCTGAACCTGGCTTCGGGCCAAACGCTGAACCTGACCGGCAGCCAGTACGTCTTCAAGTCGGTATCGATGGCCGGTACTTCGAAGCTAACGCTTCCACTAAATCAGCACGTCGATTTACAGGTGCAAGATTCCATTTATATGGCTGGTGGAACGATCATCAACTCTACACACAAGGCAACGAATCTGTCATTCACCCAGTGTGGAACTCCGACCGATCCTAGCAAGACCAATTACTGGGGACTCACAGGCGGCGCCGATGCCTACTTCTCCGTCTACGCCCCGAACAACGTAGTGTACGCGCTTGGAAACAGTGCATTCTATGGCGCGGTCATTTCCAAGATTTTCTACATCACGGGTAGTGCCTCATTCCATTACGACGAAGCACTGGCGCGCGCTGCCTCTCCCAAGCTCCAGGTACAGCGGGCTACGTGGACCCAGATGTCCATCAACTGATGAACGACCGCGCGCGTTGAATCGAGCGTGGGCGGCCGGTAAGTTAAGCGGGGATGCGCCATGCGTCCCCGCTTTTCTTTTGACATGCCCGAAGCAAATCCCGTCCGATGAAAATCCTCGTAATCGAAGACGATCCCACCGTCGGACAGTTCGTCAAGCGTGGGTTCGAGGAGCAGCGCTGGGGTGTAGACCTCGTCGCAAACGGCGATGACGGCGAGGCGCGGGCGATCGCTGAAGAATACGACGTGATCGTGCTGGACATGCGCCTCCCCGGAAAATCTGGCGCGCAAGTGCTGCACGATCTCCGCGCGCGCGGCTTCGACCGGCCTGTGTTGATTCTGACGGCACAGGATGCGATCGATTCAAAGGTAGAGACGCTACGGGCTGGCGCCGACGATTATGTCACCAAGCCGTTCGCGTTCGAGGAGCTTCTTGCGCGAGTGGAGGCGTTGTCGCGCCGGCCGCGCGCGCGGTTGTCGCCGCTGCTCAAGGTGTCGGACCTCTCGCTCAATCTCGACACGCGGGAAGTGACTCGCGCCGGCCAGGCGATCGAGCTCACCCCCAAAGAGTACACTGTGCTCGAGTATCTCATGCGACATGCGGGGCGCGTGATGAGCCGCACGCTGATCACCGAGTACGCGTGGGGGTATCACTTTGATCCGGGCACCAACATCGTGGACGTTGTGATAAATCATCTGCGCAAGAAAATCGATGCAAACGCGAGCAAGAAGCTCATCCACACCATCCGCGGAGTCGGCTACGTGATCCGCGAAGAGAGCGCCGCGGGAAAGGGGAGCTAAAAGGCCGTGGTATCAACGCGCGTAAAGCTGACGGTGGCATTCGTTGTAGGAATGATTGCCGTCGCGATCACGCTGTTTCTTTCGCTGCTCACCGCGCGAAACAACGCGGTGTACCACGACATCGCCCAGTATGCCGCGGCACAGGGCGACCTCGCCGCCCGGATCATCACCGACGCGGCCCAAGCCGGCGAGCGCGTGGTTGCGACCGATGACACTGCACTAATTCAGGCTCTCTCGCCCAAGATCATCGATCGGCTGCAGGCGGTGCCGGGTTACATCGTGGTCGTGGACACCGCTGGCCGAGCGGTATACCGCTCGAACGACGTCACGCGCCTCAAGAGTCAGGACCTTACCAATCTGCAAACGCAGCTCGCGGATCTGCCGAAGTCAGGAGAGGCGCTCATCTTTTCACTCGATTCGCTTCAGGAGCGGCTTCTCTTCGTTTCGCACTCGCTTCCGGGTAATCCCGGCGGGCTGAGCCGCATAGCGTCGGGCGCGATCGCCACGCGTGCCGAGGTGGTGCCCACGGAGTACATGGTGAGCGCGCTCGTAATCGTACCGCTCATTATCCTGGGCGGCGGCACGGCGGCGTTTCTTTTTCTGGGGCGGCCGCAGCGTCAACTCGCTGAGATCACGACGGAAGTCGCGGCTATCACCGACGGACGGAGCCTGCATCGGCGTCTGCCGTTGAGCGACGAGACCACGGATTTCGCGAATCTCGTGACGACCCTCAACGCGATGATCGGCCGACTCGAGACTTCCTTCGCCGGCTTGCGCCGGTTCACGGCTGACGCGAGTCACGAGCTCAAGACGCCGCTCGCCGTTTTGCGGGCAGACGTCGAGCGCGCGATGACCGAAACAACATCGCAGACGGAGCGCATGGTGGCGCTGGAGGAAGCGCTCCAGGAAGTCCGACGCATGACCGATCTTGTGGAGAGTCTGCTGACGCTCGCGCGCGCTGACGAAGGTCGCTTCGACATCCATCGGGAGCCTGTGGAGCTTATGCCGCTCGTCCACGAGGTGTATGAGACAGCGCTCATCCTCGGCGAAGCTCAGGGAGTCACCGTGAATCTTCCGTTCACGACAGATGCGGTCGTGATGGCGGATCGCACCAGACTTCGGCAGCTATTTCTCAACCTGGTCACGAATGCGATCAAGTACACCCCGGCGGGGGGGCACGTCGAGCTCGGGCTGGGACGACATCCGGACAATGTGACGTTCGCGGTGCGTGACACAGGCATTGGGATTTCTGCCGCCGATTTTCCGCACATCTTCGAGCGGTTCTGGCGTGCGGATCGGGTACGGTCGCGAATGTCGGAACGTGGCGGCTTCGGGCTTGGACTGGCGATCAGCCAATGGATTGCGCAGGCGCATGGTGGAACTCTGACCGCATCGTCGCGACTTGGGAGGGGAAGCCTTTTTACGGTGACGCTGCCGCTTGGAGGAGATGGCCAGAAGTCCTAATTACGCGAGCTGCAGTAGTCCGCAGTAGTCCGCTGTTCTAGTCATTTCTTAGTCGTGAGTTCTCAGCCAAGAGCCAGAGGACCGAGGGCTGAGGACCAAGTGCATTGATAATTGCGTCCTCGATGTTCTCGATTTGGTAAACCGAATCGAGGGCCGAGGACTAACCGCATTGATAATTGCGGACTGATTGAGGATCGAGGACCGAGGACAAAACCCTAGCCGTGGGGCAGGTGGTCGAGTTCTGGTTGCGAGCCGTCTTCGCGAACAGCTCATTCGCTGACAGCTCCTTCGCTGAGAGCTCCTTAGCTAAAACGGCTCTGAGCAGAAAGCAAGCTCTTAAAAGCAAAGGCTTGCGCTCCAGAGCTACTACCCAATACAAACTCGCACTTGTCAGCAATCCTCAGCCCTCAATCAGTCCGCAATTATCAATGCCGTTGGTCAGAGTCCTCGGTCCTCAAGCTGTCGGCTCACTTAATCCTCCGTTAACGAATGAATTAGACGCTCTTCACGCAGTCGTAATTCCGGTGCTATCGCGTTCAGCGCGCCGCTCCGCGAGCTTCGAGCAAATCCACCCGGAGTCGCGATGCTGGACACTTTGCTGGAATCTCGCGCGAAGAAGCGGCGCCCCATCGCGGGTGCGCTCGTGAGCGTTGGTGCTCACACCCTGTTGATCGCTGGGGCAGTGTACGCAACGGCACAAGCGCGCAGCGCGCCAGCGCCTGCCACTAACGTGAGACCAATTTACTTTGTCCGGCCAGACAACCGTCCCGCTCGTTCCGCGGCGAGTGCGCAGACCACGCAACATCCGGGGAAACGGCCGGTACTCAAGTTCTTCGACGTGCCTACTATAAATGTGGACGTGCCAAGGGTGGATCTGTCCGATGTGACGACCCGGCCCGACGACTTCGGCGCGGACCATCTCATCGCGGATGCATCGAGTGGATTACCAGGTGGAAGCACGAATGACCCAGGTTCGGCATTCCGCGCCGACCAGGTCGAGAGACAAGTCGCGCTGAAACCGGGCAATGCTCCGCCGGTTTATCCCTCCGTGCTGCGCAACGCGGGCGTCGAGGGCGACGTGATTGCAATGTTCGTCGTCAATGAGTCGGGTCAGGCAGAAGATTCGACGGTGAGATTCGTCAGCTCCGACAACCGCCTCTTCGACGACGCCGTGCGAGCAGCGCTCAGGCGAATGCGGTTCATTCCCGCGGAGGTGGGCGGAAAGAAAGTGAGACAATTGGTCGAGATGCCCTTCGTTTTCACGCTCAGGAAGTAGTTAGGACTTCATTAATACTATTTCATGGATTCTTAATCTTGCGGGTATTCCATTGGTTTCACTGTCCGAACAGTTTACATGAGTGAACTTCCCCAACCAGGTGAGGAATGTTTAACCAACTGATCGAGTCGAAGGCGCAGAAGCAGAAGATGGCTGGCGGCACGGTGTTCAGCGTCGTGCTCCATACCGTGCTCATCGCGGGAGCTGTCTACGCGACAGCTCGCGCCGGTGTAAAGGATGAGAAGGCGAAAGCTGAGAAGATCCAGTTCGTCGAGATGAAAAAGGAGCCGCCGAAGGAAGTCCCGAAAGAGCCGCCACCGCCAAAGGAGGTAGTGGTCAAGCCGCCTCCGCCAAAAGGCTTCCAGGTTCTTCGCGCTCCGGTCAAGATCGACATCAAGATTCCCGAGATCGATCTCTCGAAGGCAATCACCAACGAAAACGACTTCAGTGGAAAGGGCGTGAAGGGCGGCGTTGCGAACGGTGTCGTTGGGGGCAAGGGTCCGGTCGATAACACCCAGACGTACTTCGAGTTCCAGGTGGAGAAGCCAGCGGAGATGCTGCAGGACAGCCCCAAGCCGAAGTATCCTTCGGTTCTCGAGAGCTCAGGCATCCCTGGAGAGGTGCAGGCACAGTTCGTGGTGATGAATACCGGTAAGGCCGACATGGATACCTTCAAGGTGCTCAAATCGACGAACGAGCTTTTCACCCAGGCCGTAAAGAATGTGCTGCCGAGAATGAGATTCAGCCCCGCAATGATTGGCGGGAAGCCGGTAAATCAGTTGGTCCAGCAAGCGTTCCAGTTCGCCGTTCCGCGCTAACAACAAACTTTCGGAGAAACAATGCAACTGTCACTGCTCGACATTTACAACCAGATGGGCAACTTCGCGAAGGGCATCGTGTATGTCCTCGCCATCATGTCGATCTGGTCTCTCTCGGTCGCCATCAAGAAGTGGTGGGACCTTCGCAAGGCGCAGGCTGAGACCCGCAAGTTCGCTCCGGAGTTCTCGCAGTTCCTCGAGGAAGACAACCTCGCCGAGGCTGTCACTCTCGCCGACAAGTACAAGAAGTCGCACGTAGCGCGCGTGCTGGGCGGAGCGCTCACCGAGATTCGCCCGCTCATTCAGGATGGCTCGGTAACCGTCGCCGACATCAACTCCGCCGAGAGAGCCGTCGAGCGTGAAATGCTCATGACGATCACTGATCTCAAGCGCGGCCTCGGGATTCTCGCGACCGTCGGTGCAACCGCGCCGTTCGTCGGACTACTTGGCACCACGATGGGAATCGTGAACTCCTTCGCCGCCATGGCCGCGTCCGGCTCGGGTGGACTTGCTTCGATCTCCTCTGGTGTGTCTGAGGCACTTATCACGACCGCGTTCGGACTCATCGTCGCGATTCCGGCAGTGTGGCTCTTCAACTACTTCCAGATCAAGATCGACAATCTCACCGCCGAGATGACGTACACCTCGAAGGAGATGATCGATTACATGATCAAGAACATTTCGGGCACCGGCGAGTTTGGTCGCTCGCGCTTTACCCGTGAGTTCAACACCACGGCGACCGCGGGCTCCAGCCCGATCTCGCAGTAACCCGGGGAGGGTATAAGTAATGGCGATGTCTGCTGGATCTTCAGGGGGCGTGAAGGCTGCGCCGAACGTGACGCCGATGATCGACGTCATGCTCGTGCTGCTCATCATCTTCATGCTCGTGATTCCGGCGATCACGTCGGGATTCCAGGCGATTCCGCCTACCGGCGTCAATCTCAAGCCGCATCCGGAAGAGGATCAGGATCAGGTTCTGGGTATCGACGCCAACGGGCAGTATTACCTGAACAAGAAACCAATTCGAAACGCCGACCTTGGGCCGATGCTCAAACAGATCTTCGAGAATCGCACCGAGGGTAGACTCCTGTACGTCAAGGCGCACAAGGATCTTCCGTACGGCAAGGTGCTCGATGCGCTCGATATTGCGGCGCACAATGACGTGACGACGACCGGAATGATCACTGACCAGCGTCCCGGAACGGTGTCGGCGGTGCAGGCCGACAACCTCTTCACCCAGCCTGCGGGAGGGAAGAAGTAATGGCGATGTCTGGAGGGAGTGCCGGCGGGCTGACCAACGAGATCAACGTTACACCGATGATCGACGTGCTGCTCGTCCTGTTGATCATCTTCATGATGGTGATACCGATGTCGCGGAAGGCGATCGATCTACAACTACCTGACCCGACGCCGGATAACACGAATAGCGGTCCGCCGCCATCGCAGATTGTTCTCGAGGTGTTGCCTGGCAACGTCTTCAAGGTGAATTCGCAGCCGATTGCAAAGAACGACCTCGCGAGGAAGCTGAAGGAGATTTACGATCCGCGGCCGGAGAAGATCATCTTCGTGAAGGGTGATCCCGCAGTGAAGTACTCTGATGTGATTTGGGCGATGGACGTTGCGCGCGGCTCTGGCGTGAAGGTCATCGGCATGACGCCGAAGGATGTGAAGTAGCCACGCGCTACCCGACTTTCGAGCAGCGGCAAAAGAAGGACAAGGAGTGGAAAGGGATCATTGCGTCGCTGCTCGTGCACGCAGTGATCCTTTTTCTCATTCTGGCACCAATCGTGGGGTCGTCTGATTTCACGCGTCCCGACGTCCTGGGCGGCGGCGGAGCTGGGCCGGCTGGTGGTGGTGGAGGTGGCAGCAATGGGCCAGCATCGGGCGTCGAGCGTCTCCAGTTCGTACAGGTGAGATCTGATCCGACGGTGATGCCGAAGGTTACGCCGGCCACGGTTCCTCCTGTCAAGCCGAAGGTGCCAACCCCGCAGGTCGAGTCACCAGTGACACCAGCACAGCAAGTCGTCACTACGCCCGTGACGACGTCCTCTACTGG
>CADDZN010000143.1 GCA_902812375.1 bacterium
ACCCATCGATCCTGAGACCGTCGGCCATCTCCTGAAGCTCGCTCACGGATTTTCGCTTTAGTTCGGCGATATCCACGCTATGCGGACGGAAAAAGATGGGACTTGCAAGTTGCCGAGCTTACGCGTGCTCGGAAGGTGCGGGGGGTTTCGTGCGGTAGAGTAGAGGAGGGAGGCGCGACTGCGCCTGATTCACCCGATAATAATGGCGACCAAAAACAGGGTCAAGTCAGAAACTTATATAGCGGAAGGGATGTTTCTTTACGTCCTTGATGAGTGAGTCCAACAAGGCGTGCGTGCGCGCGAGCTGTCGCGCGAGGGTGGTGTCGGAGTGTGCGGCGGCAATCGATCCAACTGGATTGCTGAGGAGCAAACGCAAAGTATCGACCTCCGCCATCACTCCCCGCGCTTTGGCGACCAGTGTAGTGTCACGCTGAAATCGACCGAGGCTCCCGCGGTTGGACGAGAGAAGCGCTCGAATCGAATCGGCGCCCGCCATTGCGCGAGATGCTCGTCCCGCGAGATCCGTACGCCTTGCGAGTCCAACCGTTCCGTTCCCGTTCGCAGCCCTGGCCGAGAGGCGCGATATTCCCGCGCTGACGTTCGTCATGCGCGGCAGGCCGTGCGCGCGAAAATTTCCGATGGTTCCCTCCGGACTCGAGACCTTGGTGGTGAGCCGAGTGAGCTCGGAGGTCAACGCTGAGACCTCGGGCGCGATGTTGCTGACTTGCTCGCTCAGATTCGCAATCGTTGCGTTCGGCCGAGCGGGTATGGTGTCTCCATCATGGAGTGGCGGCGAGGACGCGGTTCCTGGCGCAATGTTCACGATCACGGCTCCGATCAGGCTCCCACCCGGATGGATATGCGCATACGAATCGCGCCGCACGCTAGGCAGGCCTTCCGCCAGAAAGTCCGTCGTGATGAGAACGCGCTCGGAGGTGTCGGTGGAAGGCGGCCGGAAGGACACATCCTTCACGAGCCCTTCTTTTTTTCCCCCCAGCCAGACTTCGGTGCCGGGCAGCACGCCCGTGGCATCGTCAGTAACGACATAGAGCGTTACTTTCCTGCCATGAAGCGCTCCGACCCGCGCGAACAGCAGCGTCACGAGAATCACGCCCGCGATTGCGAAGGCAGCAATGATTCCGCCTTTGAGCTCACTCCACTCGTATTGGCGTGGCATTGAGCGAATATAAACGCGGGCATCGAGGACTGCTTATCTTAATGGCGCATTGATGACGCCAAGAGACGGAGCAAAATGCTGATTGGAGTTCCGCGCGAGATAGCGCGCGGAGAGAGGCGTGTCGCCCTCGTCCCGGAAGTCGTGCCCCAGCTCACGCGCGCGGGCCATCGCGTCGTCGTCGAGCGACAGGCAGGGTTGAGAGCAGGGTTCACCGACGAAGCTTACCGCGGCGCCGGCTGCGACCTGGCCGATACCAGTGCCGAGATCTATTCAACGGCCGAGATGATCCTGAAGGTTCAGCGGCCTGGTCGTTACGACGGCAGCGGGGAAGCGGAGCTGGATCTATTTCGCGAGGGATCGGTTCTCATCGGGTTACTCCAGCCCTCCGCCGATCCATCGCTGTTCCAGCAACTGGCCGAGCGAAACATCATCGCGTGCAGCATGGAGCTGGTCCCCCGCACTACACGTGCGCAGATGATGGACGCGCTGTCGTCGCAGAGCACAGTGGCTGGCTACAAGGCGGTGCTCATCGCCGCAAACGCGCTCCAGAAGTTCTTCCCAATGCTCATGACCGCAGCAGGCACCGTGCGCCCCGCGAGAGTGCTCGTCATTGGAGCGGGCGTCGCGGGTTTGCAGGCGATCGCGACGGCCAGACGAATCGGAGCGGTCGTCGAGGCCTTCGATACGAGGCCTGTCGTGAAGGAGCAGGTCCAGAGTCTGGGCGCGACCTTCGTCGAGCTCGATGTGCACACAGGCGACGCCCAGGACGCCGGCGGTTATGCGCGCGAGCTAAGTAAGGAACACATCAAACGTGAGAAGGAGCTGATACATAAGCGCGCGCTCGAGGCCGATGTAATCATCACGACGGCGCTCATTCCAGGGAAGCCCGCCCCCGTACTCGTTGAAGAAGAGACGGTGAAAGCGATGCGGCCCGGCTCGGTCATCGTCGACCTCGCCGGAGAACAGGGCGGGAACTGTGCCCTTACCGTCCCCGGCGAGACTATCGTACACCACGATGTAACAATCATTGCACCACTCCATATAGCGAGCGAGCTCGCTTACCACGCGAGCCAGATGTACGCGAGAAATGTTGGAGCACTGGTGACACTGCTCGCGCCAAAAGGTGAGCTGAACCTGAACTTCTCCGACGACATCATCGACGCCGTCGTCATTACCGCTGGCGGCGTGATCCGGCACGCGCCGACGCGCCAGCGGCTCGGCCTTGCCAACCCGCGAACTCCCATGACGGAGACCACAAAGTGAGTCAGGAACTTGTGCTCGGGATCTACGTGTTCATAATGGCGATCTTCGTGGGCTTCGAGGTAATCAGTCGTGTTCCGTCGGTGCTGCACACGCCGCTGATGTCCGGCACCAACGCGATTCACGGCATCGTCGTGCTCGGAGCCATGCTCATCGCCGGATCCGCCAATACTCCGCTCCTCCACGCACTCGGCTTCATCGCCGTCGTATTTGGTGCCGCCAATGTCTTTGGCGGCTTCGTGGTTACGGATCGGATGCTGGAGATGTTCAAGAAGCGCGAGCAAGGTGCGTCGGAGAAAAAGAATGCTTGATCTCCGCGCCTCGGTGATAGCTATCAGCTACATCGTGGCCGCGGTTCTGTTCATCTTCGGGCTCAAGCAACTGAGCTCACCCGCCACCGCGCGATCCGGAAACCGACTCGCCGCGGTCGGCATGCTGCTAGCGCTCCTCGCGACGCTCGTCGACCGGCAAATCCTCTCCTACGGGACTATCGGTCTTGGCATGCTGATTGGTGCGGCGATGGGTATTTATTTCGCGAGAACAGTGCAGATGACGGCAATGCCGCAGATGGTGGCGCTGTTCAACGGGATGGGCGGCGCTACCGCTGCACTCGTGTCTGTTGCCGAGTTCCTTCGGTTATCGGCAGCGGGTGAGGCGATCGGCGTCGGCGAAGCCACCTCAATCGTGCTGGGCACTGCGATCGGCGCGATCTCTTTCACGGGCAGTATCATCGCCTTCGGAAAACTTCAGGAGATATTGCCGGGCAAGCCGCTTCAGTTTCCGCTGCAGCGCCCGATCAATGGGCTGATCCTCCTCGCGGTAGTTGCGCTCGGTGTCGCCGTCGTCATGGCTGGAGGCTCCGCGCTGCTCTGGGCGCTCTTTGTGGCGGCGCTCGTGGTTGGCGCGATGTTCGTCCTTCCGATCGGGGGCGGCGACATGCCCGTCGTCATTTCGATTTTGAATTCACTCACTGGCCTTGCCGCAGCGCTCACCGGATTCGTGCTGCACAACCAGATGCTCGTCGTTGCCGGAGTTCTGGTCGGTGCATCTGGAACGCTGCTGACCCTGTTGATGAGCACCGCGATGAACAGGTCGGTAGCCAACGTGTTGTTCGGGGCATTCGGCGCGACGAGCAGCGATGCGGCGGCGCAGACGAGTGTGGTCGGGCGAACCGTGAAGCAGACGACGCCGGAGGACACGGCGATAGCGCTCGCCTACGCGCGAAGTGTTGTGATAGTCCCCGGTTATGGTTTGGCCGTCGCCGAAGCGCAGCATACCGTGAGGGAGCTCGCCACAGATCTGGAGAAGCGTGGCGTCAACGTGAAGTACGCGATTCACCCCGTTGCGGGTCGGATGCCTGGTCACATGAACGTGCTGCTGGCCGAGGCGAACGTGCCGTACGATCAGCTACTCGAGATGGACCAGGTGAACGGGGAGTTTCCGCAGACCGACGTCGTGCTGGTGGTGGGCGCGAACGACGTCGTGAATCCCGCGGCGCGAGATGATCCGTCGAGTCCGATCTACGGAATGCCGATTCTCGATGTGGATCGTGCGCGAAACATCATAGTGTTGAAGCGGAGTATGGGCCACGGCTTCGCCGGCATCGACAACGCGCTCTTTTATCACGACAAGACGCGGATGCTCTTTGGCGACGCGCGTCAGTCGCTGACGCAGATTGGTCAGGCGCTGAAGGCCGCCTAGCTCGCTACTGGGAGCTAGCGGGCGCCGCGGTGTGCCAGTGTGGCGCCGTCGTCCACTTCTCTGGATCGAAGAGGTCGGGAGAAAGCGGGGTGTCTACTCTGGCGCTGGTGTAGTCTTCCGCCTGCACCTCTTTGCCATCCCGCAGCATTGAGATGTGCATGGCGACCCAGCTATCGCCCAGCTTCTGGTAGTTCAGCAAGCGGATGTCGTATGGAGAGGCGGGGCCGAGCGGAACAATCATCCTCACGAGTATGAGTCGGTCGGTGTCGACCCAGAACTGCGGCGTCGTATCGCTGCCGGAATCTGCGCCCACTATATACACTGGACGTCCCTCGAAACTCGCGCGCGATACTTTCGACAGATCGAACTTCCACGCTGCGAGCTGCGCGATGGTCGTATCGAGCGGCTGGGTGTACACGCCGACGACGAACGGAAGGAACGGGTTCCCTTCAGCCCGCGCGCGCACGACTTTGCCCGCGCGGAGCGCTATTACCGAGTCTGGCGTGTAGAGAACGCCGTTTCCTGCGGAAGGTTCTCCGATATCGATGCGCAGCAATCTCGGACTGCGCACTGCTTCATACCAGGTGGTAACGTTCTTCGTCCCGTCTGGCCGGGTGACGGTGGTTGCTTGCTGGAACGTCAGAGTCTTGAACCACTTGCCTGCGTACCGATCATGCATGGCGCGCAATACATCGACGCCCGTCTGCGGCGCGGTCGCGAGGGAGCCGCCCGGAGGCGCCACGGCGCAGCTAGTCCCAGCGGTCGTCAAAGCGAGAAGGCCGGCCAAAGCATTCAGTCGAAGCATCGGATACCGAGTGAAGTTGTTGCAGAAGAGGATACCCTGCGATGGATCGCCGTGCCAGGCTCTCACATTGGCCGGATGTGCGCCGCCGTCACGCGCCTTTCCTCACGCTTTGCGTCACTCATATCTCAGCGCATCGATTGGCCTCAACGCCGCCGCTTTGCGGGCGGGGTAGAGTCCGAAGAAGACTCCCACTGCCCCCGAGAAGCCGACCGCAATCAACACGGCGGAAAGCGGCATCGCCACCGGCCAGCCAGTCAAGCGACGGAGCAGCGCCGCGCCAACGTAGCCGGCGACGAGCCCAACCAAGCCGCCCATCACGCTCATCGTGATACTCTCTACCAGAAACTGGTTGAGCACGTCGCGGCCGCGCGCACCGATCGCCCTGCGGATGCCGATCTCGTGCGTTCGCTCCGTGACCGACACCAGCATGATGTTCATGATGCCGATGCCGCCGACGACGAGCGAGATCGACGCGATTGCCGCGAGCAGCGCCGACATCGTGCGCGTAGTGCTGGTGATCGCGCGGGTAATTTCGATCTGATTGCGCAGGAAGAAATCATCTTCCTCCTGCGGCTTAAGTTTATGAGCTTCGCGCAGGATTCCGGCGATCTCCTGTTGCGCCGCAGGCATCTGGCCCGCGGAAAACGCGCTCGCGAACATGTGCCCGATGTCGACGTCCCCCTTGAGACGGATCTGCGCGGTGGTGTACGGCATCACGACGACATCGTCCTCGTCACCGGCACCACCACCGCCGCCCTTCGCTTGCAGGACGCCGACGACCGTGAAGGGTACGCGCCCGATCTGGATATGCGCGCCAACCGGATCGCCATTGGAGAACAGTCTTCTCGCCACGGTGGCGCCAAGGAGCGCGACTTTGCGGCCGGAGCGCACGTCCGCGTCGGTGAAGATCTCGCCCGAGCTGGTGCTCCAATCGCGAATCTTGAAGAAATCCGTCGACACGCCGTTGATTCGCGTTTTCCAGTTGCCCTGCCCGCCGATCACCTGGGTCTCCGTCACCACCACCGGCGACACCGCCGACACGAGCGTCGCCTCCCGCTTGATCTTCATGGCGTCAGCGACGGTGAGCTTGTTGTAGGTGGCCGCGCCTAGGCTCGCCGCGGCTTTCGTCGTCGAAGTCGGCATGATCATGATGACATTCGTGCCCATCTTCTTGATGGAGGATTCGATCTGTATGCGCGCGCCGTTGCCGATCGCGACCATCACTATGACCGCGGCTACGCCAATCACGATGCCGAGCATCGTCAGGAGCGTCCGCATCTTATTCCTGGCTATGCTCTCCGCCGCAACTTTGAGCAACGTCGATTGCTTCATCAACCGCCCTTGTCCCCACCACTCGGGCGCGGCGATTCGAATGGGTTGCTGGGCGGTCGATCGCTCGCGCCGCTGCCCGCATCCACCACTCCGATCACGATCTTCGTTCCGACGGCGAGGTTTGGTCCCGCTACTTCCGTGTAAGTGTCGTCGCTAAGCCCCGTGTGCACCCGCGCCGGCCTGAGTGTACCATGATTGTCGAGCGTCCACAGAATAGCCGAGTTTGCGTGCTGGTCGTCGGTGGCAATGACGTTCGTGGATCGCCCGTCATTCGTGCCCATGGCTGGCTGAGCTTGCGCGAGCATCGCGGGCGTCGGTCGGATACGCAGCGCCGAGTTTGGCACGATTAACACATTCTCCGCGTCTCCGGTAAGGAATTGCACCGTCGCTGTCATGCCGGGCAGCAGCTTACCCGTGGTGTTCTTCACGCCCACCACTGCGGTGTAGCTGACGACGTTGTCCTGAGTCTTCGACTGCAGACGCACTTGCTGCACCGTACCGGAGAAAGTCTCGTTCGGATAAGCCTGCACGGTGAACTCGACCGTCTGTCCCGGTTTTATTGCGCCGATGTCGCTCTCATCGACCAACGCGAGGATCTGCATGTCGGAGAGATCATTGGCAATGAGAAAGAGCTGTGGCGTCGAGAAATTGGCGGCGACTGTCTGGCCGACGTCGACGTTGCGCTCGACGATGACGCCATCGATCGGCGCGTAGATCTTCGTGTACGCGAGGTTCTGGCGCGCGCGCTCCAGCGCGATTCGTGCCGACTTCACGGTGGCCTGTTGTACGGAGAGGTTGGACTGCAGTGCGCTGAACTCGCTGGCGGTGAGCGCTTTCCATTCGAACAACTGCTTGCCGCGCGTATACTCTCCCGCCGCTTGCTCCATCGTGGCGAGTGCGCGCTCGAGCTGCGCCTGCGCCTCTGCCACGGCCTGGTTCTGCAGCGCGGGATCAATCGTGGCGAGCAGTTGCCCCCTTCTTACGTGCTGGTTGAAATCGACGTAAATGGCCGCGACCTGTCCGGAGACCTGCGTCCCGACCTGGATCGTCTTCACGGCGCTGAGGGTACCGGTGGCGGAGACGGTCGGCTTCACGCTGCCGCGCTGGATGGTTGCCGTCCGATAGATTGGCGCTTCACTTCCGTCGTCGCGTTTGTAGAACCAGCCGGAAACCGCGAGAATGATCACGCCGACAGCAGCGATAGTCTTTGATGCGGGATGCGGGATGCGGGACGAGGGATGCGTTCTACGGACTGAGGACTCAGGGGCGTCGACATCTCGCACCCCGCGTCCCGCATCCCGCAGCAGTACTTTCTTTCGCGCACTTGGCATCGCCCTCATACTACGGGCGCAGCGGGAGCGAGACTCGCCACCGCGTTACGAGTGGCGGATAGGTGTTACGAAATGACTGAGACGCAGCACGAAGCAAGCGCTACCGGTGGCTCCAGAGTGGGATTAACGCGAGGTGAGATCCTCGCAATCCTCGCCTTCTGGGCGTTCCTCGTCGTGCTCACGGCTGCCGGTCTCCTCATCGACCCACGCGTTGCGGCGGTCGCGGCAATGCGCGCGGCGCTGCGTCCCGAGGTCACATCGGGCATCGACAAAATTGCGCTCGTCGAGTACGGAATGTGGGCGGTACTGACCCTCCCGATTTTCTGGATGACGCGGCGCTTCGGCGGCGACCGGCCGACGCTGGATCGAATCCTCGCGTTTCTGGTCGTCGGCGTGGTGC
>CADDZN010000144.1 GCA_902812375.1 bacterium
GTACCTGTCGCTAGACAGGTACCGCCCCAAGTCTTATATTAGCGCCTGCCGTTCAAGCTCCCCCGCCCTACCCCAAACAGAAAACATGAATCGCGCTACTTCGACCGACGCTCGTACGTCCGGCCCTCCGCCCGGACATCACAGGAGAATGGAGATGACCCTGCACCGTGCTTCGAGAGTTGCCCTCGCACTTGCTTTTGTCGCCGCGCCCGCGGTAGCCGGAGCTCAGGCGTTCGGACTCAATGAAATTGGATCGTGCGCTCTTGCGCGCGGCTTCGCGGCAACCGCGCAGCCCTGCGACGATGCCTCGAGCATCTACTGGAATCCCGGCGCACTTCCAGCGACGCAGGGATTTTCCTTTTATGGAGGCGCTGCTGTCATCAAGATCGACGGCAGCTTCACTCAGGATACCACCTTCAATGAGTATGAGGGTGACGTCCCGACGCAGTACGTTCCGCACGCTTTCCTGAATTACCGTGGCCGCGGAAGGCTGGCATACGGAATCGGTCTCTACGTTCACTTCGGGCTCACCTCGCAGTGGGGCGACGAGTTCCCCGGCCGGTTCGCGGCAAAAAAGGCGGCGCTTAAAACTCTGTACGTGCAGCCCAACGTCGCCTTCCAGCTCACCGACAACTGGTCTGTCGGAGGCGGTCCGATTTACGGGCATTCCTCCGTCGAGCTCGTGCAGGCGGTCGATCTCGCAGGCGTACCAACATCGCCGACGGGCCCGACCTTCGGACAGCTAGGAATTCCGTTGCGCACGGAGTTCGCGCGCGCGCGGGTAAAGGGATCCGCGAACGGTTACGGGTTCGCTCTCGGAGTCAGGGGCAAGCTTACGCCAGTGTGGCAAGTTGGACTCCGATTCCTGTCGCAGGTTACGTTCAGATATGACGACGCTGACGCGACGTTCGAGCCGCGCCCGACCGGACTCGTCCTCGCCCCCGGTAATCCATTCAATGTGCCGGCGGGAACTCCCGTCGATGCTCTGGTCGCGAGTCAGTTTGCGACTGGTGGAGCGCTCGCTCCACAGAAGGCAAGCACTGTGATTCGCCATCCCGCGCAGGTCCAGGCGGGCTTCGCGTACACGGGATGGGAGGGGACGACCCTTAGCTTCGACTATGCGTACGTTGGCTGGAGATCCTTCGAGACTCTTCCAATCACGTTCTCCGGCGGTGCGCCATCGAGAACGCTCGTGGAGAGCTATGGGAATACCTCTTCACTCCGTGTCGGGCTGGAGCACCGGACCACACGAGGGCTAGCGCTGCGCGGTGGATTTGCGGCGGGGACAGCGGCCGCGCCGCCCGAAACCGTTACGCCACTTCTTCCAGAGATGGACCGCGGCTACGGCATGCTCGGCGTTGGGCTCCCGGTAATGGGCAGGTACGCGATCGACGCGGCTTACGCGCACGTGTTCACCGGTGGACGTCGTGGTCGGATCGACGAACGGCCAACGGGTAGCACCTCGACCCAGGCGCTCGCGCTCAATAGTGGCTGGTACTCGCTGAGCGCGAATGTATTCTCGCTCAGTCTCAAAGCCTCCTTCTAAACTCACGCTGGAGAATCTCAAGATGTTGCGACTCAATAATCTCACCCGCGTTGCGGTCATCGGCGCTGCCGTTGCGCTCGTGGCGTGCAGCGATAACCCGAAACTGCTCGGCCCCACCACACCTGTCGGCGGAGAGATTTTCAAGAGCTACGTCGCGCTTGGAAACAGCATCACCGCGGGGTATCAGAGCGGTGGTATCGTCGACTCGACGCAGCGCCAGAGCTATGCGCGACTGCTCGCCCTTCAAATGGGGACGCAGTATCACTACGCGGCGTTGGCCAAGCCAGGTTGCCCGGCGCCGATCGTCAACTTCAACACCCAGGCGCGTCCGGCCGGGGCTCCGCCTTGCGCGCTTCGCATCACGACCTCGGTCACGGATATACTGAACAACGTCGCTGTGCCTGGTGCGAGCTCGTTCGATTTGACAGCGACCAATGGAACGCCCTTCTCGAACGGGTTGACCACCTTCGTGCTCGGCGGGAAAACCCAAGTCGAGCGCGCGCTCCAGGCGAAGCCGACCTTTGTAACCATTGGCATCGTTGGGAACGACTATCTGAGCTTTGCGGTTCAGGACGGACGCACCGCGGTCCTGGCTGGCATAACACCGGTAGCCACTTTCTCGGCCAACTATGACGCAGCGCTGACTCAGCTTCTCGCCGGAGCTCCTGAACTCAAAGGCGTGATTCTGGGGAATGCCCTTCCGACTAATGTTCCGATCCTGTTCGACGCGGCCGCGATGTCAGATCCCGTCTTCAAGGCAAAGTTCGACGCTCAGGCCGGAAAGACGACGACACTCGACCCGAGTTGTCTCGCGGGAGGCGCGGGCGCGACGTCACTGATCAACACGTTCCTGGCACACCAGATCCGAGCGGGCGCGCATCCAGCAATTGTCGCGTGCGTGCCTGGAGGAGCAAGCGGTACGCTGCCGGCACCGATCGGCGATATCCTCATTCTGGATCCATCGGAGCAGACCAGCATCAACGCGATCGTCAGCGGGTACAACACCTACCTCCAGAACAAGGCAAACAGCATCGGGTTCGCGTACTTCGATACGAACGGGCTGCTGACCAGTCTCAAGGCGGCGGGAACGCTGATACTGCCGAGACCGAACTACGCGAGCGCCACTGCGCCGTTCGGACCAGGCATGTCGCTGGACGGCGTGCATCCGGCGGCGGCAGTCCATCGTGAGATCGCAAATGCGCTCATCTCGGTTATCAATGCCAAATACCAAACGACGCTCGCGCCCGTGCAGTAGACGTTCTGGCGCTTCGTCTGGCCACTAACACCAAAGAGAAAAGGCCACCGAGACGGAAGTTTCTTCCGGATGAAGCGGATTTTCCGGATTAAGCGGATCGATCCCAATGGAGCTCTGGTCTATCGCACCAGGGCTCCTTTCTTTTTGTTATTTGCATTGAGACACTAGTGTGGCGGGCAGAAGCCTGCCCGAGCGGCAGTGAACAAAGAAATCCCGGCCCCGGCGAGATGCGCTTCTACGCCACGTTGAGCCAGAGCAGTATCCGCTGCATCCGAGAAATCCGCTTCATCCGGGAGAAACTTCCGTCTCGGTGGTCCTTAATCTTTGGTGTTAGTGGCCAGACCTCTTTGGTGTTAGTGGCTAGACCCCGAACTGCCGCAGATGATGGTCCAGGTGTTTGTACATCAACACAGCCCATTCCTCGGCGTTGAGTCGACCAAAGAAACTGTGAGGGTGCGTGGTGCAGGCCGACACACCGCCTGTCGCGAACCGATCTATCAACGTATCCAACCGCTTTCGCTCGGTGTCGAGCTCGCGTTGATCGGCGATGACGAACGACGGAACTGTCGGAGAGTTTCGCTTCATCGGCTTGTCGTCACCGAGCGCGAGTGGCTTGATGAGTCCGCCGAGGAGGCGCCCGATCAACATTCTTGGAGGACGCGTGTCGCCGAGCGCCATCTCCATGCTCGCCGCACAGTGTGCTACCGCCTGCGCAGGATCCATCTTGCCCCACTGACGGGGACTGTCTGGGCGGAGTTGTTGTAGCCGCGTCTTTATCTCTTCAGCCGTCGGTGCGTCGAAAAGATTCTTGAGGCGCGCTGTCGATGTTGGCATGGATGAAATCAGAGAGAGGCTGACAATTATGGGCGCCAAAATCTCAGCGCAACACCACCGCTGTCATCGCGCCGGCGAGACCCGAGAGCACCCCTCGCAAAGCGAATGCGAGGCCCGGATCGGCGGTAATCTGCGCGGGATCCGCACCACGCCGTGGGATGTCGAGCATAGTGATCGCTTCGGGTACCATCATCGCATTCATCGTCGTGAGCACTTCGATCAATTGCGGATGGACGAACGCGGACGCAGACGATGCGCTCAAAACGCCGACGGGCTTATTCACGAGCTCGCCGCTGCCGACGACCCAGTCCAGCGCATTCTTGAGAGCGCCGGGAATGCCGTGCGCATACTCGGGGCTCGAGATGAGAACCGCGTCGGCTTGAGCCAGTGCCGCGCGCCAATGCGCAACCGGAGCCGGAGGAACGGCACCCTCTTCGTCGAGATCGGGACTAAACGCCGGAATTGCGGCGAGCGCCGTGTAATGAAGCACCGTCACTCCTTGCGGAGCAACGAGCTCCGCTGCGCGCAGCAGCACGCTGTTCGACGAGTCTGCGCGCAGACTGCCGGAGATCGTCAGGACCTTCGACACTATATCGCCCGGGTCATCCGCGTCCTCTTCTCCGAACTCTGCAGCCATTCGACTACCTCCCATCGGAAAACGCTCATCCGATCCACTTAGCGAAGAATATGTCGGGTTTCCCGCGACCGTTAGCATCCGGAAGAACTCCGACGAGGTGGAAGCCGAGCCGCTCGTAAAACGGCGCGGGATGCTCCCCGCCGGAACGAAATCCCGAGAGTCGCGCTGGCAGACCTGCGTAGAGATCAACGTTCGCCAACGACGTTTCGCCAAGCTCATCGTCACTGCCGAGCCAGAGCGTCAACCCGCCGCGCGCGCCAACTAGTGCCTCGACATCACGCACCAACGCTCGGCCGATCCCACGCCGTCGACTTTGCGGGGCAACTACCAATGGATGAATCTCCCAAACGAGCCCGTCATACTGGGGTTGCGCACCGACCCAACCGACCACTCGGCCCGATTCGTCTAGGGCAACTCGCGAAATTTTCGGGCTGCCAAGGGAGAGGATCACTTCATTCTGCGCGGAACCGATATCGGGCCAAGCCGAGCTTCTGGAACGAAATGATTCGTGCAGCAGATTTGCGGCTTGTGTAATCCCGCTGGCATCGTCGCGGCTCAGGTCAGTAATTCGCATCGTCGTCGGATAGCGCCCTTCCAATATCGCGAAGCTAATGACCTCGCGGCTGACGAGTCCACCTTCCATTATACGACATGCGCACTTTCCTACACATACTCGGCGCCCTGGCTATCGCCAGCGCGGCGCCACACATCGCGCAGGCACAGGCCGCGCGGCCGATTCTTGCGGTATTCGCACATCCCGACGACGAGCGGGTCATCGGGCCACTTCTCTCGAAGCTCGCCAGAGAGGGACGTGAGACTCATCTAGTCATCGCCACTGATGGCGCGAAGGGCGTTACCGACTTTGCGCACATCCCGGCGGGAGCGGAGCTCGCCGCCGCGCGCACCAAGGAGGCGACGTGCGCCGCGAACCGCCTCGGGGTGAAAAAGCTGCACCTTCTCGGTCTCCCCGATGGCGGGCTCGCGTCATTCGAGGTGCTCGGCAAGCTTCGTTCACGGCTCGCCGCGATCATCGACTCGGTCAAGCCGGCGGCGATCATTACTTTCGGTCCGGAAGGGGGAACTGGACATCCGGATCATCGGCTAGTGGGTGATGTCACGACGCAGATCATCGAGGGCGACGCGCGGTACGCCAACATCGATCTGCTATACGCGTCCCTGCCCACCGAGCGCTTGCGGACGGCACCGCACGCCAACCCGACCGTGAACGGAATGGCCGAGTCGCTGCTCACGGTGCGCGTTCCGTTCGAGCCGCAGGATCTGGTTGCCGGGCGCGAAGAGTACGCGTGTCATCGCAGCCAGTACACGCCTGCGCAGATGGCTCTCGTCAATGCGTATCTGGCTCACTCGTGGAACGAGATGGTGTGGATGCGTCCGTGGAACGGCACGCTACACAATCCGGGAATCTTCAGCCGATAGACGTCTGCTGCCGTCCGCGTTCGCTTCACGGGCGTCGCTTGCGGCCGCGTGCGCGTCGGCCGTCAGCGCGCCCACACCATGCGCTCGTCGTCGGTGAGATCGGGCACGACCCGCCGTCCCTGTTCATGGGAACGGAACGCTGCGGTAATGATTGCCATAACCGCTGCGGCTTGCTCCGGCGGCACTGGATTAGGCCCGCTACCGTGCAACGCGTTCCGGAGCGCAACATAGTAGCCACGTTGATCGCCTCGTGCAGACTTTACAGTGGTGACTGATCCCGCGGTGCCTTCGTACAGCATGGCATCATCTGGATCGAATCCCCAATCGGGCGAACCCGGCACCATTCCCGCGCGCAACTGGTCTTCCTGTACGTCTGGTCTCTGCTTTATAAGGCTCGCCCGATCACCGTGCACCGCAAATCGAGCGCTGCCACCAGACACGAGTGAGCCAGCCTGGAGCGTGACGATCATTTCGCCATACCGCAGTACGAGCTGAAAGAAATCATCCGTCGTTGCGTTGCGACGCTGTTTCGCGAGCGTCGCGTCCACGCTGTCCGGAATTCCGAACAGCACGAGCGTCTGGTCGATGAGATGCGGTCCGAGGTCGTAGAGGAGTCCCGCGCCCGAGCCTGGCTTTTCGCGCCAGCGGTCACGGACCTCCGGTCGAAAACGATCGAAGCGCGACTCGAACAGCACGATTCTACCGACGACCTCGCGTCGAATTGCGTCCTGAATGGTGAGAAAGTCGCTGTCCCAGCGTCTGTTCTGGAACACCGAGAGAACAACGTTCTCATCGCGCGCAACCGCACCGAGATGCCTTGCCTGCTCGATGGTGACCGTGAACGGCTTGTCCACGACGACGTTGCGACCGGCGCGCATCGCTGCTTCCGCGAGCGGGGCGTGAGTTTCATTCGGGGTCGCGATCACCACCAGATCCACTTCCTGGCTGGTCGCCAACTCTCTGGCGTCGGACACTACCTGCACGTCGCCGAGCAGCGCCTGCACGTCCGCGGGCTTGGTCGACGACACCGCGGTGATCGCGTAGCCCTCGGTTGCCCGCAACAGCGGCACATGAAAAGTCTTCGACGCAAACCCGAAACCGATCAGGCCGACGCGAATCGCTGAGTTCTCATCCATGTGGGATGATGGCGCGCGCCGGATGCGGTTGCCAGACGTGACTACGGGCCTGGGCTAGGCGAGTGTGAGGCGGACGCATAGCCCTGCGGAATGTTTGCAGCCTAGCTGCGCTCTAACCGAGCGGGAAGCGCCTCCACATCCTCGAAATCCGCGGGCGCGGCGCGGAGGATGAACGCCGGCAACGTCGTGTTGACGACGGTGTAGAAGACCAGCGCCCCGGCCATCGTCGCCGACAAGCTGAACCGCTCCACGAGTACTCCGAGAATCACGAGAGTGAATACGAGCGTGGGAATCATCGCGCTGCCGACCCGGCGCGAAGCGGCGAATCTTTCACTCAGCGCGATCCTGCGGTGAAGTGATATCACGGCCACGCGCAGCGGCACCACCAGCAACACCAGTAGTATTCCTACCGCCAGCGCGCGCCATGAGATGTGCTCGGCCAGAATCTCCGTTCCGGCATGAAAGAAGTAGAACGGAATGAACACCGAGCCGAAGGACTCGAGCGCGTCGACCATTTTCTCCGAGGACATCGCTGGATGCGTCGCCCGAAACTGCTGCGCGGCGACGCCGACGAGGAATGCGCCGACGAGATAATAGACGCCGAGCAGTCGAGTGGCGTAAGCGCAGGCAACTCCGACAAGCAGCAGAAAGGCAAATTCGGAGCGCGGCGCGTAGGGCGCGATGATCGCCGCGAAGGTCCGAAATGCGATGGGAATCACGATGACCACCGCCGCCATTGCGGCCAACGATACGATGAGCTGTCTGGCAGACGTCGACTGAAGGATGAAGAAGAGAGCGGTGAGCGCAATCAGCTCCGATCCTATCGCATAAGTTCTGACTGTTTTCTGCTCAACGGGTGCCAAACCGAAGCTCGAGAGCGACGAGAGAATGAACCCGGTAGATGGCGTCACGAGCGCCAGTGATACGAGCGCCGCCGTGCGCGGCGTGACATCGAGGATCATGCACGCCGCGACAGCGGTGATTATTGCGAGAGCGGTCCATATCGCGGCGTGGAGCACCAGCGGCTTGACGTTGCGCCGGAGCTCCGCGCCATCGATCTCGAGACCAGCGAACAGAAAGAGCGAGACG